>JAIRWK010000197.1 GCA_031268995.1 Planctomycetaceae bacterium | reverse complement strand
GCCCCGTTGCTTCGGAAGCAAGTGTTTAATCTGTTCGTAGTGTTCGTGTGTCCATTGCATGGCAAACTATAACGTTTATAATAAAAAATGTCAAGGGAAGTGTCAACACTCCCTAATATGTGTATTTTCCATGAAAGAGTATGTATATCTGTCTACGCTTCCTATTCTACTCAAAATCGACCGCGAAGAGTAAGACTTCCAATCTGAGTGAATGGAAGCTCCAACCCTTAGCAAAAATTGTAATGGTGTCGTTGCTTGCATCGACATTGAATTTTAGTATTAAAATGGCTGTAACATTACGTTTATGACGTTAACATGTGTTGAACTAGAAAATTTACGGAAAAAGGAGAATTGGTAAGATGTGTAGTAAAAATTCTGAAAATCTGAATGTACCGAACGATGCTTGGGTTACGGTGTTATCGCCGACATCAAAAACTGTCGCGGGTAAATGGACGGGATTTGTGTGCCGAGTAAGTTTTACCACTAACGAGGCTAATGTCGTGGTAAGGTTACGTGGTGAATGTGTGGTGCTGAAAAAGCCTGACATATATCAAACCAGTGGTTTGTTGATAGCAAATCCTGATACTAATGCAATTACAGTTCAAGGCGGTAATATCGTTTTTGGCGATGGAAATTTCGTTGGGCGTGGCGATCCAAACTTAAATATTAACGTTACCATCCAAACAACTGGATCGCATTTTGTCGATTTCCTATTTTTTGATGCAGATCAAAATGCAGCTCCATTTCCGGAAGGACCTCTCACGCAGGTTTGGGGGAAAGATAGAGTGTGATAGCACCAAAATGACTGGAGGGTTTACCTTTGACTACACACATGGCTACGACACCTCCGGAAATAACCCCACAACCGCTTGGACAACCTATAATCCTCCATGTTACCATCCGATAAATTATCGTGAGACTATTAGGGTTGCGATAGATGGGGTACTCACATTTTATTATGCGTGGGATTCACCTACTGGGCAATTGGCGGATTTGGATAGTTGTTTCATTGGAGAAAAAGTAGATTATCCTGGTGCAGGACCGACATATACGTATCCCAATCCCCCGTTTGACCGTAGTGTACCAAACCCGACGATTAAAGGTGGTTCTGCTAGTGGTGGTGCAGCTAGAGATGACCAACGCAGACCGCCGTTTGTCACACCATACGTAGCGGCATTGTTTACCGCAACACAGAACTACCGTTATCAATGCAAAAAATGCATGGCTCCTAGTGAGTGGGTAGTTCTCATGGGACCTTTATCAATTGTACGGTTGGTTAACCAAATAACTCCGCCCACAACATGGCAGTACGAAATTACAAAAAGCGGATTGTCTTCCACTTACACACTACCGACAGTTGCTACACCAACAAAAGAAGAATACAATGGTCTTGCAGTTATAAAATACATTTTCGAGTGTCAAGCGGTGTTGAAACAAATACAAGGCAATGCGACAAGAGAATATTTGCAGGAACACTTTGAAAGAGCGGAGGGATTTTTTGTAAGAACATTTACAAGATATGTTTTCAAAAAATGCCCCGTTGTTACAGTTGACGTAGCTTTTGATGTGAAAGCGGACCAAGATGAGACTCTTGCGAATTTTGACTCGGATATCATTACAGATATAAGTGAGCCGTTTGTAGTAAATAACCTGTCTCGAAATTAATACAAAAGCATACGCTGGTCGTTACGTAGTAGATACTATTTGATTTGAGAGGCGATGGGGTTTCATGCGTAAGAGGTTGAGTACCGTAGCTGGTATGCATGGTGGGCTTCGCCCATACTGGTTACGGTATAAGTGGCTTGATCGATTGGATGTGTTATTGTGTGTGCAATGGCATTTTGACAAAAATATTAGATATTGCCAATCCTATAGTTTTCCTGAGTATATGGTGACAAAAATGTATTGGGCAAACTTGGGATTGGTAATTACAAGAAAGAATTATTATGAAAATGAACCTGAAAATTTTGGTAGTAGCTACGGCTATTGGGGGAGTATTGGTAATGTTTGCAAAAGAAGCAATCTCAATTGAGGATGGTCAATTCGTGATATGTGGACAAAAAAGAATATCAATGAAAGATGTTGAGTTACGGGATTTTCATGACGAAGGTATAAAAACCGCAACCGTCAAAATGACGAATGAAGAATACAAAACGTTTCTCGATAGCGAAATTTACCTCGCCATCTGCGAAACGAATTTGCTCAAACAAGGCAGTACTCGCGAGTCATTGTTAAAATACTATCGAGAAGAAATCGAATTGGACATCGTGGGTAAACAGACATTTGTTCACCGGATTTCGCCATTGATAAAAGTTGATGTTGAATGGAATTATACCGATGAACGAAAACGCAAAAAAGACGATACTATCAAATTTATCTCACAACCGTACATCGAAATGCCATTGAAAAATAATGAATACTACATTGCAAAAACATCAGATATCGTCAGTTATTTTTTGATGGGGCAACTAGGAAATGTTGATAATGTGAAACTCGAAGTTACAACTCGCGGCGAATTGTTAGGATGTAGCATCCGTGAGGATAATTGTTCGGTATCAAATGCGAAACAGCGATTCTCGTTGGGTGGGAGCCGGTTATTAAAACTCGACATAGAATTTAATTTATTGTCTCCCAACGCTAAGCAAGACGGGGATACAATCAAAACTATTTCCAAACCTTACCTCGCGGTTACGACCGAAAATAATTTCGATGGGTATAAGTATTGGAAGGGTAACGTTGTGAAGTATCTTCCAGAGTGTTTGGCTGTATTGGAAAAAATACGAGACGGAGTAAAAACGAGAAAAGACATAGAAGAGCACTTCCGTTGCGGCGGAGGACTGACAAGCAATGTTATCACGAGATACGAGTTCAAGAAATGTGAAAATATCACGGTAGACGTAACATTTACAGTGAAAGATCCTCAAAGCATATTCTCAGCAACGGATACCGTAGTAAAAATAAGCGAACCATACATTATAGAACTTCCGCCACAGGATTAGTAATCGAGGATTGCTTGGAATGATTCGCGACAGAATCATTTGCATACAAAAAGAATCCATAATCTCATACGGCTGGAAATTACAAGGCTAGTGCCAAATATACAGAACCTCCCATAACTGATCACTAGATACCGTTAACACAAAGTACTTTAATCGCAATAGGGACAAAAGTATTTGGAAAGTTAAGTTATTTGTCCTTAGGCTTCGTCCCAAAATAAATAACCATTAATGTTCAATAAACGGCTTTATACTGAAGCTGTTTTAAAATTCCTGAAGCTGGACACGCAAGCGCAACAACGAGAGGCGGTTGTTCAGGGGCGAAGCCTATCGCTTTACCGGCTACGGTATACTCAATATTATTAAGGGAGGTTGAAAAAACGCCAATCGTATAATAGTTTTGTTCATGTTCCCTCTTTCCTTTATTATCCTTTGATTTATTGGCGGATTTTTTCGTAGAATCTTATGTATTGTTCTGCGCTTTTTCGCCATGAGAAATCTTGTCGCATGGCGTTATGGATTATTTTTTGCCATACATCTTTTTTGTTCCAATAGGTGTTTAGTGTTCTCCAGATGGTTGTGTTGAGATCGTTTAGGTTGTCTTCAACCAGAGAAAACCCTGTCGCGGTGCCGTTGTCCAATGTCTCGTCGTCCGTGTCAACAACCGTGTCAACAAGACCGCCAGTAGAACGGACAATCGGAATTGTCCCGTAAATTTGGCTGTACATTTGATTCAAACCGCATGGTTCGTAGCGGCTTGGCATCAAAAATATGTCCGCACCGGCTTCAATCAAATGCGACCACTCATCCGAAAACTCTATCCTCGCAGCAACATTTTTGGGATACCGCTCCGCAAGCGAAACTAACCGCTCCTCCAACACCGGATCACCCATGCCAAGCATACAAAATTGTACCCCGTGTTTCTCAACCCACAACGGAATCACATCGGAAATAAGATCAATCCCCTTCTGATACGCCAAGCGACCAACCAGCCCAATAAGCGGCGATCCCTCGTGAATGTCAAGTCCAAGACGTTCTTGCAGATTTTTTTTGCATTTTGGTTTATTTTCGTTTACGGTGTTGCGGTCATATTGCGCAACGATAAATTTATCTGTTGCCGGATTCCATTGTCTCGTGCTTGTGCCGTTCAAAATTCCGCGAAGCATTGGGCTGCGGTATCGCAAAACCGATTCCATGCCGCAACCAAACGCTTGAGATTGAATTTCCACAGCGTAACGCGGGCTAACGGTCGTAATACCGTTTGCGAACATAACGCCGGTCTTCATCAAATTCAGTTTGCCGTAAAACTCCATCTCGTCAAAAGTAAAATGCTCCCAACCAATTCCAGTAAGCGGCATATCCCAATGCCAAAATATTCCTTGATACGCAAGATTGTGTATAGAATGGATTGTAGAAATTTTTTCGTAACCGGCACGCTTTCGATAAAGAATTGACAAATAGGCGGGAATAAGTCCGGTTTGCCAATCGTTCGTGTGCAAAATGTCAACATCAAGTTTAAGCACATCGATTGCCTCCATTACGGCACGGCAAAAAAATACAAACCGCTCACAATTGTCTTTGTAGTCTTCACCGCGTTCGGCGTAAAGACCTGCACGATTGAAATATCTGTCTTGCTTAATAAAGTAGATTGTAATATCGCTGTCAACAATTTTTCCCTTCAAAATTGCTGCCTCGATAAGTTCGCCGCCAACTGACACCATATATTTCAAACCAGTGTCCTCAATCGGCACTCCGCAATTAAGCGTACAATTATAAAACGGCGTAATTACCGTTACGTTATGCTTTAAGTCGTGCAATGATGCCGGAAGCGATTCACTCACGTCCGCCAAACCGCCGGTTTTTGCGAAGGGTGCCACCTCGCTACTCACAAATAGAATGTTCATTGTATTCAGTTTTAAAATTTAAAAGTGTTCAATGTTATACCGAAGCCGGTATTGATCAACCGTTTCATGTTGTTACGTTTGCGTTTTTCAGCTTCGTGGATTTTAAAATATATTTCGTTACGTATTATACTGAAGCTGTTTTAAAATTCCTGAAGCTGAACACGCAAGCGCAACAAAGTGAAGCGGTTGTTCAAGGGCGAAGTCTATCGCCTTACCAGCTACGGTATAAAAAATTTTTTCAAGCCGTTTTCTCCCAGTTGCCCGCGTAATTCTAGCGAAATAAAAGTAACCGTCAATCGCAATCTACAAAATGAAGTTTAATGTCCATCTAAAAATATCAAGCACGCAGATAACGCAGATTATTAAAGATGGTCGCGGATCAGATTTTATACCATAGCCGGTACATAAAGTGTTAAAATGTGAAAAATCGGAACAAAAAAATAAATGTTAAAATGCCGGTTTGCGAATATCTTAAATTCTTTATTTATTATTTGTTAAATCTATTTGCCCTAAATTGGCAGTTGGTAAACTTATCTTTATGCAGTAATTTTATTGAATCAAATTGATTTTTTGCAAAATATCAGTCGAATGAGACTGTACTGCAACGGTATTGGCGATAAGTTTTGCCACTATACCGAAGCCGGTATGGGCGGTAGGCTTCGCCCTTGAATAACCGTTTCACGTTGTTGCGTTTTCAGCTTCGGGAAATTTGAGGTAGCTTGACCATATACGGTTTACCGTAGCTTCGTGAAGATTAAAATAATTTTATCATATTACCCAAACGTGTTTACAGTAATTATTCTAAATATTTTGTTACCGGCGTTTATTATTTTTGTTGTTACGTTACTGTTGCATTTCGCTGGTTGGGTTTTGATATTTTCGCCTCGTGTTCGGGCTTGTCATCTTTTTTCTGATACTTCTTGGTTACCGTTACGGCATTCGGAGGAGTTGCCGGATGGTGATGAGGTTGAATTTTTATCGGCGGATGGTGTTACGCTTCGCGGTCTGTTTGTCGTCGCCCAAAACAAAATAAAACGCGGCACAATTCTATTTTGCCATGAATTAAACGGTAACAGATCGAATATTGCCCCGTATGTCGAAGCTCTCACTTTAGAAGGGTTCAACATCTTCACGTTCGATTTCAGAAATCACGGCAAAAGTGATTTTTGCGTCAAGGATTATCATGTACCTTGGTTGACGGCGGCAGATATGTTTGATGTCAATGCTGCGATTGAGTACGTTTGTTTGCGGGAAAATTGTAACGATAATTCGCGGACAAATAATGCGGACAAAACGAACGATTGGACAGAAAACAAAAACGACGAAACAAAAATACGCTCAAGCTGTTTTGAAATTTCTGAAACTGAACGCGCAATCGCAACTTCACAAAACGGCTATGGTATAAGAATTTTTGGGTTGGGCAAAGGGGCAACGGTTGCGCTTTGTGCCGCTGGTTCTGATACGCGGGTTAAGTCGCTCGTATTGGATACGCCGACAGCCGAAAACCAATTGTTCAACAAAAATTGTTGGCAAGCTCTTGTTAAATCTGTGAGGTTGTCATCAAGAAGGCGAAGCATGGATTTTTCTATCCTACTTCTGTTTTGCCAAGCTGTCCTTTACTCAATTAAACAACCGGTTTCGTCAATTTATCATTCGTGGCGGCGTTATATTTTGGGGATATGGTATGACTGTAGTTTTGTGAATGTTGAACCGATTATAAAAAACGTGAGGCAACCGATTATGATTGTTCACGGTAATTCTGAAACAAAAATACGCCCACACCAAATCCGCGCCTTTTGCGAACGAATGCCCCAAAGACCAAAACTTTGGATGACAACAACGCCACAAAAATATAATAAAAATACCCAAAAAAATAACGGAATAAAAATCATCTCCGATAACTGCCGCAAAAGCGTCGCAGATTTCTTTTCAGAAACCAAAAGATAAAAATATCTCATAGCCAGTGTGAACGATAGGTTTTCTAGCAAAAGGACAACACGTAACACATCTATTTTTTTAAGGGACAAAAGAGACATAAAGGACAAAAGGGACATGTAAGACTTTGTCCAAAAAACGCCATTGCTCGATTGGAGCAAGGCTTTAATTGTCCCTATCGTCCCTTAAAGACTAAAAAAAACTTTCTGTATCGATTTCTATTGATCGATTTTTTGCGAGCCTATTGTCAAAAAAATTTTTTTTGGCGGGCGGGGGCTTACTTGAATCGGTGGTTAATTAGTGTAAGATTTCATGCTTCGTGGGGTTGGTTGAGTTTATGCTCAAGTCCCTTTAAAATTTCCGAAGCAGTACACGTAGTACTCAAACTATACCGAGCCGGTAAGGCAATAGGCTTCGCCCCTGAACAACGTTAAGCGATTGTTTTGGGGTGGAGTCTATTGTTCGTATGAGTTGCGGTGTAGAACTGGTACGGGCAAAATTTAACAGAAATTTAATATTATGAGCGAGTTTCCATTAAGCGTGGAGAATATTTTGGAGCAATGCGGTGGCAGTGCCGGAACGTCCGTAATTGTGTTGGATGAGTTTTTGAATCAGGTACCTGTGGACGAAGCAGAAATGCAGGACGGTTTCAACTCCAACACTCTCATCACAACAAGCAAGGCTGCACACAGATTAAAAGGAACAGCCGGTGTATTGGGAGCGGACAAATTACATGCCTTGTGCGCAGCTTTAGAAATTGCTGCCAAAGAGGGACACGCCGAAGAGGCAAAAAAAATCTTCGCGGATTTGCAAGTTGAATCGAAACGTTGTATTGATTACGTCCCCGCCGCAAAACAAAAACTCCAATAAAAAAACTCCCCAAACCAATATTAGGGAATTTCTAAAAATTGATTTTATTCGAATTCGGTCGATTTCTATCAACTGACAATCGACCGAATTTGAGTAATTTGTTTTTGGCAATTTTTGGCAAATGGTATTTTTATAAATTCCCTAAAGCTACTTAAAATTCCAGAAGCTGAGCAAACGGTTGTTCAAGGGCGAAGCCTGTCGCCCGTATCGGCTTCGGTATAAACAGCAATGAAATGTGTTTTAATTATTCCTGATGGCTGTGCGGATTTGCCTATTGAATCGATTGGCGGTTGTACGCCGATGTCTTATGCGAAGACGCCGATGTTGGATATGATTGCTAGCGAGGGTATTGTTGGCAAAAGTCTTTATGTTCCTAAAGGTATGCCAGCGGGGTCGGATGTGGCAACGCTTGGGTTGCTTGGTTATAATCCGAAAAAATATTATACAGGACGTGCGCCTATTGAAGCGGTAGCTCAAAATATCCCGCTTGGCGACAACGATTGGGCGATACGTTGCAATCTCGTAACTATCGACAACACAAAAAAAGTCGAACCGATAATGCAAAGTTTTTCTGCCGGACATATCGCGTCGGAAGAAGCGGTGTTGCTTATTGAAACTCTAAACAATGAACTTGCGCCGTTATCGCCGATTCCGATCAAATTTTATCCAAGCGTGAGTTATCGGAATTTGTGTATTGCAAACGGTTGTCGGGACAGTTTTTCAAAATCGACATTGACCTATCCGCCGCACGATTACGCCGACAAACCTATAAATTCCGCTCTGCCAACCGGCACCGGCAGTGATATTTTGCTCAATTTGATGAACGAATCAAAAAAAATATTCGCCAACCACCCCGTCAACACCAAACGTGAAAAAGAAAATAAATTGCCGGTAACTCAAATTTGGCTCTGGGGATTGGGACAAAAACCGCAAATTCCAAATTTCGGTAAACAGTTTGATCAACCAAAAATGAAATGCGCAATGATTACGGCGGTTGATTTGTTGCGTGGGATTGCGGTTCTTATTGGTTGGAAAAATATTATTGTGCCGAACATAACGGGTTATATTGATACAGATTATGCGGCAAAAGGACGTTATGCGGTAGAGGCAATCAAGGAATATGATCTGGTTTGTGTTCATATCGAGGCAACAGACGAAGCGGGACACGAAGGAAGTGTGGAAAAGAAAATTTATGCGTTGGAGCAGATTGACGAAAATATTGTCAAACCGATTTATCACGCCTTGCAATCTTATGGCGAAGAGTGGCGAATTTTGGTTACGCCCGATCACCCAACTCCCGTTTCTCTCAAAACGCATACTTCCGATTCCGTCCCTTGGCTGCTCGCAGGAAGCAATTTTATCAAATCAGGAATAGAAGACGGCTACAACGAAAAATCCGCAACCCAAAACGCCAAATTCGTCTTCGATAAAGGATGGGAAATGATGAACCTGCTCGTCCGATAACCCAAAAATACCGATGCCGATGTGAGCGGTGGGGATTTTTTTAAGGGACATAAAGGACGTGAGAGACGGAAGGGACGAAGTAGCTTCAGTATAATGTCATTTACTTTGGGGCGATGCCTTATGTCCTTTCTGCCCCTCAAGTTCCTTATGTCATTTAAAATTCAGATCGTCATTCCCTCATAGAGGTTTCCGAAAATTCCCTAAAAATTATTTTTAAAAAATGAAAAAGGCGATTATTATTTTGGTTTTATTGGGAGTGTGTTTTGTTTCGTTATTTTGTGCGTGTGGGAGGACGCGGACGGGTGAACCGGTTGCCCCGAACAGTGAAACTCCGAATAATACAAACAACGACGACGAAAAAAAACCTGAACCGACAACAGCCACAACAATGATTGTAACAAAAGCGAGTCCTAATAACGGCGTTGACAAAGAGAAGTATCTTTTCCGTTATAAATTTCGGAAGGGTGATGAATTTCGTTGGAATGTTGTGCAACAGCTTAAAATTGACACGACGATTAAGGGTACGAATGAGATTGTTGAGACTTACAGTAAGTCGGTCAAAGTGTGGCGGGTGCTTGAGAATATGGCGGGCAATGTTGCGAAGTTTGAGTATTGGGTGGAGGGAGTTGATATGCGCAAGATGCAGACAGGTCAAGAATTAGCCGAGTACAATAGTACACGCGACCGTGAGATTCCAAAAGAATTTAAATCGTTGGAGGGAACGATAGGTGTACCTTTGGCGCATTTTATGATTGACACGCAAGGCATGATTCGCCGCAAGATTCCGTTGAGAATTTATTCTGATGAGAGTCGTGAAAACCGTATCGTGATTCATTTACCAGACGTTGAGCTTTCAGTTGGTGATTCGTGGACGGTGGATTTGCCAGTGGTCGATGTTCAAATCAACACAAACAGCGACAAAGTAAAAAAAGTCGCGGCAAAACAACGTTACGAGTTGGAAAGTATCCAAGCAGGTGCGGCAAAAATAAAATTTGACACGCAAGTATTGACTCCTCTTGAGCCGCAAATGCAAGCGAGAATTTTGGATCTTTATACGTCTGGTGAATTGACGTTTGATATTGACGCGGGCAAGATTGTATCGCAAAAAATTACGGTGGCAAAAACGGTAATCGGTTTTGTCGAGCCGAATGATATTTTACAACATGTTTCGCGATTAGCCGAATGTAGTTGCGGTTTACGTTCTTGTGAAATTTGCTCTGGCAAAAAGTGAACAGAGCGAGTTGTATACTCAAGCTAATTTAAATTCCCGAAGCTTAACACGCAAGCGCAACAACGTGAAGCGGTTGTTCGAGGGCGAATCCCATTGTCCATGCCAGCTTCGGTATACCAGCGTCGGTATATAAAAAACTTCCCATGAGTACAGACTTTAAACAAAACATATTTGCATCATCGGGTGTTGGCGGATTTATTAATTCGTTTAATCCGTTTACGGTTTCGGGGAGTCTTGCGCGTTGGTCGATTGTTCTTGGTCGGGTTGCTCGGCTTGAGGGTGGTCGGATGAAGTTATCGGATCATGAGCTTCGCAAGGAGAGTTTATCGCTCCGTTATCGTATTCGCAGTGGGGAATCTGCTTGGGATATTTTGCCTGAGGCGTATTCATTGGTTCGCGAGGCTGCGCGGCGGACAATAGACATGCGGCACTTTGATGTGCAAATACTTGGCGGGATCGCGATGTTCAAGCGTTCGATTGTCGAGATGCAAACGGGCGAAGGAAAGACTCTCACTGCTACGTTGCCGCTTTATTTGAATGCTCTTGCTGGCAAGGGTGCGTTGCTTGCTACGGTCAATGATTATCTTGCCAACCGCGATGCCGAACTGATGAAGCCGATTTACAATATACTTGGTCTTAAGGTCGGCGTGATACAAACTGAAATGCAAACCGAACAAAGAAAAACGGCGTACAGATGCGATATTACTTACGGCACGGCGAAGGAATTCGGGTTTGATTTTTTGCGGGACAGGCTTTTGTTGCGGAAGATCAAAGACGGCGAGCATGATTTCATTGGCACAATGCTAAACGATAACTCGCAAAATCAAAACGCAAACGACGAACCTGTCCAACGCGATCCGTTTTTCGTTTTGGTTGACGAAGCTGACAGTATTTTGATTGATGAGGCGAGTACGCCGTTGGTCATTAGTGCGTTACCGACGGAGGACGAGAAGCGTGATGTTGAGTGTTATAGGTGGAGCGCAAAATGTGTAGGTGAATTTGTTGATGAGATTGATTACAAATTTGACCATGAAAAAAAGACGATTACGTTGACGGTCAAGGGGCGGGCAAAAGTGAGGTCGTTGCGAAAACCTGAATCGATGGACAGTGTGGGGTTGTTCAATATTTACGAATTCGTTCAACGTGCGATTAAGGTTGACCGTGAATATCGGCGTGATGATCACTATGTTATTCGCAATGGTGAAGTTGTGATAGTGGACGAGTTTACGGGTCGATTGGGCGAGGGGCGAAAATGGCGTGAAGGTATTCATCAAGCGATTGAGGCGCGTGAAGATGTTGAGGTTACTATTGCGACGGGGCAAGCTGCGAGGATTACGGTTCAAGATTATTTTTTGAGGTTTGACAATCTTGCGGGCATGACTGGTACGGCAGCTGCGTCAAAAAATGAACTTGGTAAAATATATCGTTGCAAGGTTATTCCTGTACCGACGAATCGACCGCCTAGAAGAGTTAAGTTACCAACCCGCGTTTATGCAACCGAATCCGCAAAATGGCAGGGTATTGTGCGGGAAATAATTGAAATGCACACTGTAGGTCGTCCGGTATTAGTTGGGACGCGGACGATTGACAAGTCGTTGATACTTTCGCAGGCTTTGAGCGGGGCGAATATTGAACATCAGATATTAAACGCTTATCATGTTGAAGCAGAGGCTGAGATTGTCGCCAAAGCCGGCGAGGAGGGCAAGGTTACAGTTTCAACAAATATGGCGGGACGTGGTACGGATATAAAAATTCCAGACAAGGTTGCCGAGTTGGGAGGGTTGCATGTTATTTGTACGGAAATGCACGAATCGGCGAGAATTGACAGACAGTTAATAGGAAGATGTGGAAGGCAAGGCGATTTGGGGAGCTACAGACAATATTTATCGCTTGAGGATCATTTGATCGAAAAAGCGTACGGTCCCAAGACAGCGCGAAAATATAAAAACTACGGATTGAAATATCCGCATAAAAAATTCGGATTGAAATATTTGATTTTATTCCAAAAAGCACAACATAAAGTTGAAAAAAACAGTTTCCGCAACAGAAAAACCATGCTCTACTACGAAAAAGAACGCAAAAAAATGCAACGCTCAATGGGTCAAGACCCATACTTAGATTCACCAGATTGATCGATTGTAAGCGAGCGTCGAACAAAAAAAATATGTCCCCCTTTGTCCTCAATGTCCCTTGAGTCCGAGTCCCTCATATCCTTTTGCCCTTAAAAAAAATGAAACGTCTATTAACCGGTAGTAAAATAGTAGTAACAGGTGCGTCGTCTGGTATTGGTGCTGCGATTGTTGGTGAGTTGGTGAAGTATGGAGTTGACGTGGTGATAACTGCGCGGCGTGGTGAGAGGTTGGATGGGATAATTGCGCGGGTTCAAGATGAGTACAGTGATTATTCGCCGACGAATGGTGTGCGTAAAATTATTCCGGTGGTTGGAGACATTACGGACGGTGTGGTTCGGGAGCGGGTGATTTCGGCGGCGCGGGATGGTTTGGGCGGGCTTGATATTTTGGTGAACAATGCGGGAATTGGTGCAACGTCTTTGATTGAGACGACGGAGCTGGCGACGTTGCGGTGGATTGCGGAGGTAAACTTTTTTTCGTTATTTGAAATAACTCAATTAGCAATACCATTGCTCAAGGAATCAGCTATTTCCGAAACCAACAAGAAGCTCAAAATTCATCCGATGGTTGTCAATTTGAGTTCTATTGTGGGTTTACGTGGTGTGCCGCATTATGGTGTTTATGGTGCGATGAAATTTGCGGTCAATGGTTTATCGGAGACGATGCGGGCGGAGTTCAAGAAACATGGTATTGATGTAATGGTTGTTTGTCCGGGTACGACGGATTCGGAGTTTTTTGATGTGTTGTATCAATCGAGCAGTGCGCCGTCAATGCCAATCCATACAGCGGTTACGCCGCAATATGTTGCAAGTAAAATTGTAGATGGAATGAAACGAGGAAAACATAAAATCATACCTTATTTCCAAGCGGTAATTCTGGATTATTTAAACCGCTTTTTCCCAAGATTCACAGATTGGCTGATGAATAAGTATGTCTAGGAAATTTAAAATCCACTCTAAAAATATTAGTACGCAGATGGCTTTGAAATCTATACGCCTGACATTTTAGATAATTTGGGCAAACTTTATCTGTTAAATCGTTTGAAAAAATTAAGAAAAGTTTGCCGATAAATTAAACTTTTCTGGTTAGGCGGACGATTCGGCTTTTGCGGGAATCCCCGATCATTACTATTACGCGGACTGATCAAGGAATCTTTAGGAATAGCCTTCAAATTCGCCGAAGAACACAAGAAGAGTATAGGTAGTGGTTGAAATTCAGCTGGAAAATTCGTTTCTTGTTGTTTTTTATACTTGAGCTACTTCAAATTCCCGAAGCTGAACACGCAAACGTAACAACGTGTAACGATTGTTCAAGGGCGAAGCCCACCGCCCGTACCGGCTTTGGTATCGCAGTCGGCGTTATACTCCTTTTGCGTTAGTACTAAACGCTAACGCCTATATATAATTAGCCAAAGGAAGAAACATGAGTTCCCTTTACAAAATAACAGTTACCTTTTGGGTTGTGGTTGTGTTAGGTTTGGTTACCTTATCGGGTTGTCAGCCTCAGCAGCCGATTTATCTTACAGAAAAAGGTCAGTACCAAAAATACCTCAAAACACACGCAACACGTATCGATTATCCTGATGCGGATGTCCCTAAACTTAACGAAGTTTGCGGTGCTATTGATCCGTTATCTCTCGCCAACCCTGATCCTACGGGATTTTGGGATATTTCGCTTGAGGAAGCAATTCAAATTGCCCTTCAAAATTGCAAAGTAATTCGTACATTAAATGGAGTAGGTTTTTCCGGCGCAGGAACATCCGGCACGCCGGGTGCGTTACTCTCTTCGCCCAACGCTGTTGGTACCGTTTACGATATTGCACTCACCGAAAGTAACCCGCAATACGGTGTCGAAGCCGCGTTGTCGGCATTCGATGCAATGTTGTCCGCAACAACACAATGGGAAAAGCGTGATACACCCGGAAGTACACAAACCGATGTCGGAACTTTTGGAGTCGGAATCAATAAAACAACCGCAACCGGAACACGATTCTACTTGAACCAGTCAAATCAATATCAATACAGCGGCGTAACTCCGCCCGTCGGAACGTTGAGCGACGGTTGGTCAAGTTATCTTGAAGGCGGATTCGTGCAACCGTTGTTGCGCGGTAACGGTCTCCAGTTTAACCGAATCGCCGGTCCAAATAGCCAACCCGGAATTTACTCCGGTGTTGCAATCGCGCGAATCAATACCGATCAAGCAATCAATGATTTTGAAATGGCAACCCGAAATCTTGTTGCGGATGTTGAGAAAGCCTATTGGAATTTGCATTATGCTTATCACCGTTTGGAATCGGTCAAGTCAGGACGCGATGCCGCTCATCAAACTTGGATGCAAATTTACTCGTTGAGAATCAACGGTGCTATCGGCGGTACGGCACAAAATGAAACACAAGCGCGAAATAATTACTACACCTTCAGAGGTCAAGCTGAATCGGCACAAACGAATTTGTTCCGAACCGAAGCCGCTCTCCGATCAATTCTCGGTTTAGCTGTAGCCGACGGGCGTTTGATGAGACCCAACGAAGAACCGCTCACCGCGCCGATAAAACTTGACTGGCAAAATATCGTCTGTGAAGCATTGTACAGATCGCCGGAATTGCGGAAACAAAAATGGGAAGTGAAAAAACGCGAGCTCGAATTGATCGCGTCGAAAAATTTCCTCATGCCGCAAGTCGATTTGTCCGGAGGTTACAGATGGAGCGGTGCAGGCGATGACTTGATAAATCAAGGCAATCACAAAAGTAACGCTATCGGTAACTTGACAGATGGTAATTACGGCGGTTGGGTACTTGGGTTGAATGCTTCGATGCCGTTTGGTTGGCGAAGAGAGTTAGCCGCTGTACGTAACGCACAATTGAATTTGGCAAAAACACGCGCTATCTTGCAAGAACAAGAATTAGAATTGTCTCATCAATTAGCCGACTCGTTCCGCGAAATAGCATTAGCATACCAAACAAGCGCAACAATGTTACAACGCCGAATCGCCGCAACCGAAGAGGTTAAATCCGTGAAAGTAGCATTTGATTCAAAATCAACAACCCTTGACCAAGTCCTCGACGCACAACGCAGATTAGCCGAAGCGGACACTGAATACTATCGCGCAATAATCGATTACAACATTGCCGTTATGACATTGCACTACCGCAAAGGCTCGTTATTGGAGTACGATAACGTTTATCTTTTGGAAGGCAATTGGCCCGGCAAAGCGTATTTCGATGCGAAACGACGGGCAAGAGCTGAAGACGCAAGCCACAGAGTAAATTACAGTTTCACAAGACCGCGAGTCGTAAGCCGCGAAAGATACCAGCAGTTCCAATACGCCGAAAACGTGTTGCCGTCCGACACTAGACCAACCATCCACCACGAACAACCAATCCACGAAAAACCGCCTGTCTTGGCACCTAAAGTAATCGATTCGGATAATAACGTCAGACTTGACCCAACAACTCAGCCGGATTTTACTATTCAACCCGTAGCCGTTGCCAATGGTAACCAAAAAGATTTCTCGTTAAGACCTGCGCCTTTGCCCGAAATCACAGCAACTCCAAACGCAACCGGAAACGCCGAATCAGGAACAAAACAAGTCTCATTCACCACTCCGACGAAAACAGAAATAAAACCGATGAGAAATGAAAGATACCTGAAGTAAAGTATACTCAAGCTGTTTTAAAATTCCTGAAGTTGCGGTAAACCTGCAACGCAGAGCGTTAGGCAAGCGCAACAACGTGAAGCGGTTGTTCAGGGGCGAAGCCTATCGCCTTACCGGCTACGATATAGAATCAACGATGAAATACACAAGAGGGACTTGAGCGATAAAAAGGGTCAAAGTGTCCCACCCTTCAGCCCTCAATGTCCCCTTTTGTTTTTTAGGCGCTGCCCTTAATAACTCATGTTACGCACGATACGGAAATGATGGTGATTGATAGAAAAGTGGTTAGTGGTGGGTGATTCCGCGTCCCGTTAGGGACGCACTATTGGTAGAAAACACGGTGTTAAAAAACGCCG
>JAIRWK010000384.1 GCA_031268995.1 Planctomycetaceae bacterium | reverse complement strand
TTCACGCCGCCGTCCACAATGAAACAACTTGCCGAAATCGCAAAATCCAGTAAATACGTCGAAATACCAAACGCAGGACACCTACCGCCAATGGAACAACCCCAATTGTTCGCAGCCGCCATAAACGAATTTATAAATGGAATCTACAATAAATAACGTCTAATCGTGGGGGTAGTAGTATTTTTTTATTTTTCGCAGACAATCTGTGGCTTGTTGTTATACGTTTCGTGAAATTCCAAATTAAACTGGTTTTGTACTGAAGTTTTTTTACCGCAAAGGCGAGGAAGGCGAATAAGGATATTTAAACCTTCGTGCGTTTTCCTCGCCTTCGTGGTAAAAAATTTTTTCCGAACCTATCGCTCATACCGGATTCGGTATTAGGAGATCAATGATGTCGAAAAAAAATGATTGGGTGAGATATTTATTGTTTAGCGGGATTATATTGTTTGTCGGTTTGTTGTTAATTTCGTATGCGGTGCGGGCTCAATCTTACGCTTCTTCCGAACCTTACAGAGAATTGGATGAACGTATTAAATTATTTTTCGATGAAATAATTGCAAACTCCACAAGCACCGACGCGTTTGATTCAATTCTGACAACCGGTAGTGTTGGTGGTTTGACGGATACCTCGATATCGGAAATGAAAACTAAACTCGACGACGTTAAAACACGATTCGGCGGATTCAAGGATTACGAAAAGATTGACGCAAAACCGATTGGGAAAGATTTGGTTATTATTCGTTATCTTCTCAAATGTGAATCGTATCCGGTTGTTTGGACGTTTACATTTTACCGCCGCCCAAGCTCAAGCTCGCTTGCACAATGGCAAACAATAGGATTACGATTCGACACAAACCTCGACATACTTATCCTCAAATAAAACGCCAAATATTGGCTTCGGCTTATACTGAAGCTGTTTTAAAATTCCTGAAGCTACGGTAAACCTACAACGCAGAGCGTTAGGCAGGCGTAACAACGTGAGGCGGTTGTTCAGAGGCGAAGCTGGCTACGGTATAAAAGAAACTTCAATATACATCAATCATTCATTGTTAACGGATGGTAATTTTAAATTCATCAAAAATATCAGATAACAATAAACGTAGTACGTTTTCTATTGTCTCGCTTGGGTGTCCGAAAAATCTGGTTGACAGCGAGATTTATGTCAGGCAAATGCGTGAGCAAGGTTACGAATTTCAAGTGGAGCCTGATGGTTCTGATGCTGTTGTCCTCAACACATGCGGCTTTCTAAAGTCGGCAAGAGAAGAAGCAAGAGAATATATTCGCAGTCTGATTGATATGAAAAATGAAGGCAGAATTAAACGAATAATAGTTCGCGGATGTATGACGCAATTTGAAGGAATCGGACAACTTTCCACAGAATTTCCCGATGTCGATGAATGGTTCGGTATCCCAAATGAACCGCAAAATATCACACCGAAAACGAATCTCACTCTTGAACAAGTTGCAACACCGTCTGAAATTGAACGCGATATTTTGACTGCTGATCATGTTGCGTATTTACGAATTGCGGATGGTTGTAGTCGTCGGTGTTCATTTTGCACGATACCGGATATTCGCGGAAAGTTTAGAAGCGAGCCGATAGATAAGTTGATCGCGGAGTCAAAACAACTCGCGGCTCGCGGAGTAAAAGAGCTTGTTATTGTTGCGCAAGAAACGACATTTTGGGGCGTGGATTTACCGGATCAACCAACGCTTGCGAAGTTATTGCGGCGGATTGAGGAGGTTGATGGGATTCGTTGGATTAGGTTGATGTATGCGTATCCGAGCGGTTTTGATGACGAGTTGATAAAGCTTTTTGCGCAAGGCGGAAAATTATTGCCGTACATCGATATTCCATTGCAACACATAAACGACACAATTTTGAGCAAAATGAATCGTCGCGTAACACGTCACGAAACCGAACAATTGATCGACAATTTACGCAGCAAGATTGATCAACTTGTATTGAGGACATCGTTGATAGTTGGTTTTCCGGGTGAGACGGATGAGATTTTCAATGAGCTGGTTGGTTTTGTGAGCAAGTGGAAATTTGAGCGTGCGGGTGTTTTTGCTTTTTCCGCCGAGTCAAAAACGCCGGCTGCGAAATTCAACGACCAAGTCCCAAACATAACCATCGAACGCCGTTTCAATTTATTAACCGATGTCTGTAATAAACTCGCTGCCGCTTGGGGAAAACTTCAGAAAAATAATATTATGCAAGTGCAAATCGACGGGAATTATATTGATGAATCGGGGTATGTTGAGCAAAATTTGTATATTGGTCGAACGTATGCGGACGCGCCGGATATTGATCCGGTTGTTTACGTTACAAATAATAGCAAACTCGAATCCGGTACTGTAGTCAATTGCGAAATACTCGAAACAGACGGCAATAATCTTGTCGGATTCGTTGTATAAAATCTTTCAATCGCGTAAATCATAAAATCATGTCTGATAAAAATAGTTCCCTTGCCGAAATCGGTGAAGTGGTATTTCCGTTGCCGCTTTCGGCATTTGAGTATTACATGTTTCTTGATGACTGTAGCGGTAACGTTATGACGTTGCCGCTTTCGATTTTTATTGAGGGCAAAATTGATCATGCTGCAATTGAGAAGGCGTATTTTGAGGCGTGTAAATTGCATCCGTTATTTTGCGCAACGATATCTAAACGTGATTATTGTTGGCATAAAGTTGATGAGCCTGCAAAGATAATTTGGTTTGAATCTGAAATTGGCGAAGTTTTTCCTTGGGATGAGCAACATATTGATATTACACAGGCTGCCGGTTTACGTTTTGCGATTGCGGATCGGGGCGATTCTTGTGAGTTTTGTTTTTTGTTTCATCATTGTATTGCGGACGGGGTTGGTTATTTTCAATTTCTTGATTCGCTTTTTATGAGTTACCTTAAACACACCGGACAAAATATTGCCCCCAAACAATACAACACCGCAAATCTTAAAAACAGATCAAAATTCAATCCCGTTCCGCCTCCGCAACGTGTTACTTTTTTTAATGTGGTTAAATTTATTATCGTTGAAGTTTTTCGTTGGTTTATTCGCCGTCCGCTTTCGCCGGTTTCAACTCCCGAACCAGTCATAAATTGCAATCCGACAGAACAATCAAATGAACGATGTGATTTTGATGTTGCCGGTGAACGAGTGCAATTCGAATTACGGCGTTGGGACAAGGCGGGATATATTTTTGTACGATTAAGCCGTGAATTGACTACGCGAATTATTACGGCGGCGAAAAGTTGTCGATTTACGGTTGGTGATATTCTTTTGTCCAGTTTATTTATTGCGTTGGCGAATTCAAAATATTTATCGTATTCGAATTCGGGAAAAGTTGTCAAGGAGATTCGCGGCGATGAATTTTTGCGTGTTGGTCTTGTCAACAACATGCGTGGTGCTGACGCTGCGGAAATTCCGGCTTGCAACATGATTAGTTATTCGTTTCCGACGCGGCGTTTTATGGATTGTCGGGACGAGACGGATTTTTATAAAAAGATGTCGGAGGAATTGCGGTACATTAAAGATTACAATGTTGGAAAAACATTTATAGACGGTTTATTATTTTTTATGCGGATTCCGTATTTTATTAATAGATTTATTCGCAGTAGGCGTTGTCTTGCTAGTGTAATTCTTTCGAGCATGAACCGCATGGAGTTACTTTTTTCTTCTGAATTTCTGCGAGATGAATTTGGGCGAGTTCAAGTTGGCGGTATGACGTTAGTTGATTTTTATTCGGCGGCACCGTTTAGACGCGGTACGCCTATTTCCGTTACAACAAATACATACGCAGGACAACTCGGATTCTTTGTCCAATACAACGCCGAAAAAATTTCTTCCCAAAATGCCGCCGGTTGGATGGCGGAATGGTTAAACGTAATAGCCAAAGATTCTTGATTATATTTTCAAGTAGTGTTAGCACGCAGATGACGCAGATTGGAAAGATGGTAACGGATCAGATTTTATTTTCTGATCTTGCGAATATCTCCTCCAAATCTGCGTCATCTGCGTGCTGACTTTTTGAAAGCTCCCTATTATCATTACAAACGGACTTTTGGTTATAGGCGTTCTAGTTGAATTAACCGAAATGACCATCAACGAGAATTCATATTTGCAGTGATTTACGTTGTGTGCCGATACTACGGATTGTGCCAAAGCAGACAGGATGCTCTGGTTGTTATACCGAAGCCGGTATATTGCGTTTAATCGGATTCACCTAAAAAGATTTTTTGACTTTGTTTTGTGTGGTGGATGTCATGTACTCGGCTATTTTAAAATTCCCGAAGCTGAACATGCGAGCGTAACAACGTAAGGCGGTTGTTCAAGGGCGAAGCTTATTTGCCCGTATCGGCTTCGGTATATTGAGCAAAGGATTGTATTCTTATGACTGGACTTTATGTTCAGACGAATGTTCCGTCGCTTGTCGCCCGTAATCAACTTAAACAGAATATGTCTGAGTTGGGGAATATTCTGACAAGGTTAAGTACTGGTTTGCGAATAAATTCCGGCAAGGATGATCCTGCCGGTTTGATTGCGAGCGAGTTGCTAAAAAGCGACATGACCGCAACGTCCAAAGCAATCATAAATACTCAACGTGCAAATGGATTGCTTTCTATTGCAGAGAGTTCATTGGGACAGATAAATAATTTGTTGAACGATCTCAAAGGGTTAGTTGTCGAAGCTGCAAACGAAGGCGCAATGTCTGCAAGTCAAATTGCCGCTAATCAAATGCAGATTGATGCTACGCTTGATTCGATTGACATGATTGCGAAGACTACTAACTATCTTGGAAAACCGATTCTTGATGGTTCGATGGATTTTCAGACGAAAAATGTTGACCGGAATTTGTTGCAGGATTTGAGGATATTTCAAGCGGGGTTAGCGGCGAATGCACAAATGGACGTAAATCTTCAAGTACTCGCGAAAGCAACAAAAGCACAATTATTTTATGACAAATCGGGGATTAGTTACGATACGGTTTTGGAAGTTGCGGGCAATGCGGGAGTGGATCTTTTCAAATTTATAGCCGGTACTGGCGTTACAGACATCGCAACCGCTATAAACGCTGTCTCCGATTCAACCGGTGTTCGCGCCATTGTTGGAGACGAAGCAACGCATGGACAAATCATGTTGACAAGTGCAGGATTTGACAACGACATAAATTTAACAGCGTTGGTTGCCGGAAGCGCGGCGGGAAATTACACCGTCAAATTCACTGCGGGCAACTCCACCGAAACAACTTACACCATCACCGAACCGGACGGAATCAATCCGGGTATTATTGAGTTTAAATTGAAGATGGAGGAGTTGAAAGCTCCGTCGGTTGAGAATTTTGATGAATCGTTTTCGGGAGTACACACGTACAGTATTCCGACTGACAAGACGACTCCTGCGCTAGACCCGTTAATTATTGAAACAAAAAATAATCAATTGGTACGTCAAGTTGAGTATGTCAAGACAACGGCTGCGTCGATACCGGGCGGCGGGAAAGTTGCCCTGAATTATAACAAGTCGAATGGCAAATTGCAGATTCTTTACGATGGTTCTGGTTTGCCGCCCAATGCCGAACTTGTAACCGCTATAAATTCGCTCAAAGATTTCAAATATATTTCCGGCAATTTGGAGGGAACGGAAGCGGGTTATGTTACTGTTTACGACGCGCGTCCGAACAATTCGCTGAATATCATTTCAACTGTACCGGGTTTGAAATTTGAGGACACGGATGTTGTGTTTATTAAGGCGGATCCTTCCGCACCGATGCCGGTTGAGCTTGAGTATTTCAACACCGCACAATTCGCTGCCGCGACGATTACTCACACGAATGCTTACACGGATAGCAGTGTAACTTACGATGTTGTTGGTCGTATTAAGGCGAAGGCTATTGGCACAGAATATAACGATATTAAAATCTCGTTTGAACATGACGAGGTCTCATACAGTCAAGGCGAAGTAACTGCGGTTTATGATGAGCAGACGAAGATATTGCATGTTCGCGGATGGATTGACGGTTCGTCAGCAACAGACAACGCAAGTTACGGCGCGATTAAAAAAGCAATTGAGGATACCGGAATTTTTACGGTGGATTACCGGCTATCAAATTCTTCGGGGGTGAAAGATGGCGAGTTGGTGCCGTTGAGTACTACGGTTTCGGCGGGATTGGCTGCGGGAACTTTGGGCGGAATGACGGCGGACGCTTCGGGCAACAACGGTTTCATTTATACCGGACATGTTGCCGGAGATGTTGGAACGGATCATCAAGCGTTAGTGATTACTGTTCAGGAGGATGTGCCGATCAACAGTATTATTGCAGCGTTTAACGATCCGGCGAATGGTTCAATTGCGGCAAATTTCGTCGTGTCAACTTCAAGCAATGGTAGCGGGACAATTTTTGACAGCATTCTTGATACGAATGTTGCGGTGAAGGTTTATTCCAGTGTTTTGACTGGCGGAAGCAATGGTTATTCGACAGCGGTTACGGCGGCGGAGTTGGCAGAGTTTATAAATTGCGATGCAGTGTTGGGCAACATGTTTGAAGCCGCGTTGCCTTACGGACAATCCGGCGCGGGCAAGGTAACTTTATTTGACGAAGCCGCGTATTACGGGAATCCTGACGATGAAAACGCCCTGCAATTTTTGGGACCTAAAAATTCGCCTGATATTTTATTTGTCACGGACGGGGCAAACTGTGATCTTGGGATTTCATTTGAACCGTCGGTATCGTGGAATTTGGATGGTCGTCCGATTGCTGCACTTCTTGCGAGTAATTCCAATGCGGCGTTTACGGTGCGTGCGTCTCGTTCCGGTGACGAATTTGACAACATGGCAGTACGAATGATTCGGCTCGATAATAATTATCTGTCTGGTACGAATTATGCGCGTTATATCGCGGGAGCTTCTACGGCGATGGCGTATTGTAGTATAAATAACGACGCGAATACGGGAACTATCAATGAAACGGGCAAGTTTATTGTTTATGGTGTCAAGGGCGGTGAGGAGTTGAATAATGTTGCGATTATTTCGGAATTGGATACAGATCAAACAGAACGTGTTAAAGTGAGGTACGATGACGTTCGTAAGAAGTTGATTATCTCGGTCAACAGTGCTTCGGCGAATGTTGCAACGGGCGGCGTAACATTATCGGAAGCGGTTGATGCGATCAATGCTACGGGAATATTTCGAGCGGAATACGATTACAGTTGGAATAGAACGGTTGCAAGTGATCCGGCGGGTCCCGGTATCGCGACGTTCGGTAATATTTTTGCCCAAAGTAAGATCGTAGAAATCGGCAACACCGGAAACACGGGCGGAAAAAATGGTGTGTTAGAGGTTTATCTTGGTGATGATGTGACGGGCGCGGATGCGGTTGCGGCGATAAATTCGGATACGGAGTTACGGGCTTTATTTTTTGCTGATGTTTTACAAGGGTCGAGTGTGGGAGTTGCGGGTTCGGGCAATATTGATTTTCGCAATGATAATATCCGCAAAATTACAGGGGCAAATGGTATCACAGCAAACGACGTAAATATGTTGACGCTTCAATTAGGCGAACCGTACAATGATCTAGGTTACATGGTCGTCCATCTGGCAACTGATGAATTTGGAAATTCGATTACGACGGCGAAGGATTTGGTTACTTTCATGGATCAATTGACAGCGGAGCAAACAAGAGGAATAAGTGCTAGCGTAGTGAAGCCGAAAGGAATTGACAATTTGAACAGAACGTGGACTTATGATGATTGCGATAATGTGATTGTTACACAAGATTGCGAGGATAATTGGGGCAAAGGATTACTGCAACCGACTCTCGAAATTGACGAATGCGATGAAATCATATTTCATCCGATTCCTTTTTATTCGTATGGCGAACAACTTGTTGCGGGGCATCCGTTGGGCAGAGTAATTGCGGCGAATGGTGTAAATGCTTCGTTCAATGTTTTGTCGCGATTGGCGGGTGATGAGTTGGAGGGAGTTGGATTTAGGTATGTGCGGTTAGTTGGTTCGGACGATACGATGTGGGCGGAATATGATTCGGAAGGGCGAGAGATAGTTGTTTACATAAAGGACAACGCAACAGCGAATGAGATTGCGTATGTTGTTGAGAGCAGTAAGGGGACAAAGGATTTATTTCGTATTGAGCAAATTGGTGACGGCAGCGGGTATGTTGGTTTGAGTGATAATTATTTAGTGTTGCGCGACGGAATTTATGATGCGGGTTATCGCGGCGGTGCAAGAATACTTGGGGCGGCAGATCAAGACCCGCACAGATTAGTTTTTGAATCGGTCAACGCGGGATCGAATCAAAAAGTATCTGTTCGAGCGGTTGCGGGCAAATTCGAGGTACATGATTTATACGGCAATTTGGTTGATTATGTTGTCGGTACGGACGCGGTTGTTACTGTGAATGGCGTGAAAATGAAAGGTGAAGGTGATCGGGTTTCTGTTGCAGGTTCGATATTGAACATGGAGACTGTTTTAGGCGAATCGGTTTGGGCAGGCGATTTTTTCAATTTCACAATAACAGGCGGCGGAGCATTGTTTCAAGTCGGACCCGACATCGTTACAGCACAACAAATCAGGCTTGGAATCCAAAGTGTAAGTACAGCAAATTTGGGAGGTATTGCGGGCAAGTTGTATCAATTGAGAAGCGGTAACAATGCGGAGTTGATTACCGATACAAAATTAGCGGACAGAATAATAGAGGAAGCGATTTTAGCAATATCAATGTTACGAGGTCGTTTGGGGGCAACGCAAAGAAGTTCACTTGAACCGACGATTGCCTCATTGCAAGACAACCTCACACAAATTACAACAGCTGAATCCCAAATCTCAAACGCCGATTTTGCCGAAGAAAGCTCCCGTTTAACACGCGCTCAAATTCTTGTCCAAGCCGGCACAAGAACCCTAAGCATCGCCAACCAACTCCCACAATACGCAGCATCATTACTAGGAGGCTAAAAATTTTCCAAAAAATTTTTAGAGAGAAAGGGACACAGTGGATTGCAGAACAGAAATCTCATCATAAAAAAAATACTGTTATCGCATGATTTATACCGAAGCTACTTTAAAATTCCTTAAGCTGGACGCGCAAGCGCAATAACATGAAGCGGTTGTTCAGGGGCGAAGCCTATCGCCCTACCGGCTACGGTATATTATACTCATCGCACTATGAAATTCAGTTTTTATTTTTTTTGACAGGATTTGCAGGATAGACAGGATTTTTTATTAGACTTGTTTAAGAACTTTAAAGATGCTATAATAGAGGTCATGGAAAATAAAAATAAGGCGGCCGATGCCCAAACGGTTCTTTTTAAACGGTT
>JAIRWK010000170.1 GCA_031268995.1 Planctomycetaceae bacterium | reverse complement strand
TTGTTGATTTTATGCGTAAATATTTGCCGGGTTACGAGAACATTTACGTTTCGCACATGCCGTCGGTGATTGGAGTTCGTGAAACGCGGCGGATTCGCGGGCTTGAGCAATTGAAACGTGAAGACCTTGTCAGAGGGCGAAAGTGGGACAACGCGATTGTTCGGGACGCTCGTTTCAGTTTGGATATTCACAATCCGGCGGGCGGCGGTCAAGCGGAAAACCAAAGCCGCGATCAAGTTCAAGGAACAGCGGGACAGGTCAAACCTTACGAAATTCCGGCAACCTGTGTTATTCCGCAAAAGGTTGACGGACTTCTTGTTGCGGGTCGTTGTATTAGCGGCACGCACGAGGCGCATTCGAGTTATCGGGTTCAGAATATTTGCATGGCAATCGGAGCAGGCGTAGGCGTTCTCGCCGCCACCGCCCTAAACGACCAAACCGCCCCCGCAAACGTTGATATGAAAAAAATCCAGAAGATACTGTTCAAATAAATATGAATAGTGTAGGGAGTTTTTTGTATTTTTTTGTGCAATATTTTTTAATGGACAAAAGGGACATAACGGAATGAGGGACAAAGCGAAAATTTACTCAACATCATTAAACGTAGGGGCGAGATTCTTACCTGTCCTTCAAGTCCTTTTTGTTCCTTAAAAATATCAGAATTGACCGTAGGAACTTTAACTTTAACCTTAACCTTAACTTTAAAATATAATGACAGACAATAATGATAAAAGAAAACGCAGTGAATTTGATGATGCGTTGCGTGGTTATTATCACGATCATGATGAGGTTCGTCCTGATGAGTTGACGGATTATCGGTCGTTGACAGCGGAGACGGCTGGTTCGTTGATACTTGGTTTTTTGTCTGTTTTGACTTTTATTAGTATTCTTTTTGTTGTGTTTCCGCTCATGGGAATTGTTATCGGTATAATTGCAATCCGTAAAATTCTAAATGCACCTGAAGTGCTTAGCGGATTAGGGATGTCAAGTGCGGGAGTTGTTCTTTGTGTTGTTTTTGCAATTGGCGGTCTTTACTATCAATATTACGTTAGCTCATACGAAATTCCAATGGGTTATCGCGAAGTTGGTTTTGAATTTTTAGCGGAAGACCCGCGTACAGGTCAAATTGATCCCGAAGTTTTGCTACTTGCCGAATCAACCCAACAAAATACCTCGCGTATATTCATCGAAGGCTTCATGCAACCAACACGCAACATCGATAACGTTACCGAATTTTTGATTGGCGCAACCCCAGAACGAAGCAGATTCGCCCCGCCAAAACCTTCAAAAACAGAATTTGTCCGCGTAAGATTGACCGGCGGTTTGACAACCTCGTACCGCAATTCGCTTGTTGGTGTCGGCGGAATTTTGCATGTTGACCGGAATCCGAAACCGGGTGAATTGATTTATCGAATTGATGCCGATTTTATCAGGTAAACTTGCGCAAGGAAATTTCTAAAAAATTAATTTTATTCGTTCGATTTTTATCGACTGAATTCGACCGAATTTGAAATAATTTGTTTTTGGCAAATATTATTTATTTATATGCACGACCACCAATATTTCATGCTTCAAGCAATCACCGAAGCTCAAACTGCCGCGTCGGAAGGTGAAGTTCCGGTCGGCGCGGTAATTGTTCATGCTGGACAAATTATCGCTTCCGCACACAACCAACGCGAACAACTAAAAGACCCAACAGCACACGCCGAAATAATCGCAATCACACAAGCAACAAATTCATTTGAATCATGGCGGCTTGAAAATTGCACAATTTACGTTACGCTTGAGCCTTGTCCAATGTGCGCCGGTGCTATTTTGCAATCGCGAATTAACACTCTCGTTTACGGTGCTGATGATCCCAAATCCGGTGCGGTTAAATCGTTGTACACATTGCTCAATGACTCAAGATTGAATCATCAGTGTAGTGTTGTTTCGGGAATTATGGCTGAAAGATGCGGAACAATTTTAACAGACTTCTTCAAAAAAAAACGTTAAACAAAATAGAATTATATACCGTAGCCGGTAAGGCGATAGGCTTCGCCCCTGAACAACCGCTTCACGTTGTTGCGATTGCGTGTTCAGCTTCATGAATTTTAAAGTAGCTTCAGTATAAATAGGAGATAATTATGGCAAATTCTTGGACGTTAATTTCGCATCCTGATTTCAATATGAAACAGTGGAATTATACCAATACGGACGAAAAAATTGACGGAACGGGTGGTAAAAGACATCCACGTTATGGTATGCGCCGACTTCATGGCGGGTTATCGGAGGGGATTGATGTTATTACGATTGACAACGGGTTGTTGTCGATGGAAGTTTTACCGACACGCGGTTGCGGTATTCAACGAGTGCAATGCGAAGATGTGAAATTGGAATGGTGTCCGTTTGAGAGTCCGGTTCATCCGTCGTTTGTTCCGATTTCCGATCCGAGCGGTACGGGTTGGCTTGAGGGATTTACGGAGTGGCTTGTTCGGTGCGGTTTGGAAAGTAACGGCGCGCCTGAATTTGACGAAAAGGGCAAATTGATTTATCCGCTTCACGGACGAATTGCGAACATCCCCGCAAGTTACGTTTCACTGCACGAAGAAGAATTCGGACAAAAAGAAATTCTCCTCAAAGGTAAAATGTTCGAGCAGAAATTTTTTACAAAAAATCTCACATTGGAATCACATTTAATTACTCATTTTCATTCCACAAAATTCACTGTTCGCGATGTAGTTACAAACCTCTCCGCTGAACCGACGGAATTTGAATTGCTGTATCACATTAACACCGGTCAACCTTTCGCATCAACCGGCGGATATGTTGTTGTGCCGTTTGATCGTCTTGCGCCGCAGAACGATATAGCGGTAGAAAATTTATCTGAATGGGATAAACTTGGACAAGAAATCAAAGGCAGTAAGGAAGTTGTTTTTTATTTTGAGCCAGCGGTTGACTCAAATGGAATTTGTAAGGTAATGCTTGTTAATGCCAAAGGCGACCGTGCGATTGTGTTGTCGTTTAGGCGTGATTCATTGCCGTATTTTGCGTTTTGGAAAAGTCGGCTTCACCGTTCTGACGGGTATGTTTGCGGTTTGGAGCCGACGATCAATTTCCCGAATGTACGCTCGTTTGAAAAACAACATGGTCGGGTTGCAAAATTAGAACCGTCGGAATCGCGAACTTTTGAGTTAAATTTTGAAATACTTCTCGATACCGAAACTGTTCAAAAAACCGAAGCCGAAATAAGAAATTTGACCGCAATTAAAAAAATTGAACCAAAACCAATAAAAGAATGGTCTCCACTCAAACTACTCTAAATTTCCCGAAGATGTTGAACACGCAAACGCGACAAAATAAAGCGGTTGTTCAAGTACGAAGTCTATCGCTAATTTCGGTTACGAAAATTACGCGTTGTGCTTTTACGCTTGTTGAGGTAATTATTGTGGTTGTTCTGATGATGACTATTCTTGGTTTGATTTCGGTGTCGGTTGATATTTATCTTCGTCAAATGGTAATTCATAGATCGGGAGTCGAAGAATCGCAACTTGCCCGTGCGTTGTTGGAGCGTATTTCGCAAGAGATACGAGCTGTAGTTGTCAAGCCGACGGAATCCGAACAAGTTGCGGCAGAGATTGATACGACTTTTTTGATTTCTATTTTCGGCAATTCCGATACCGCCGAAATTCCAACCGCCGCCAACTCCAACACGTCAACAACCAACACAACCGCAAACACAGAATCAAACCCGCCGACAAATACAAATTCGGAAGAAAACGCTCAAACAAACGAATCAACCGTTTCCGTCAAAGGAACAATATCCGGTATTTACGGCGAATCGAATTGGATTCAAATTGACACGACGCGTTTACCGCGTGGAGAGTTTTTTGGTTCGCAACGGAGTAGGGTTGGGAGTCAATATCAGACGGATCGTTTGAGTTCGACGAAAACGGTTTACTATTATCTTGGCAAGGACACCGGCACGTTCACGGATGCAACTGATCCGCGTTACCAACCGGATCAATTGATGGGTTCGCTTGGTCGAGTAACTGACTTGACCGCCGTGCAATACGGGTTATTCAGACGCGAATTTGACAGGCAAGTAACGCAATACGTGATCAACGAAGGTAGAGAAACCGAATATGAACAACACGACGAAGTGATTGCGCCGGAGGTTGAGTGGATAGAGTTTTTATATTTTGATTCAAGCTTGTCAACGACAACGAATACGAATCAATCGGGTGATTGGGTTGACTATTGGGACATGGATGAAAAACAGACATTGCCCAAAGCGGTAAAAATAACAATCGCAATCCGAAGACAACTTTCCGGCGATGCGTTACGAAACGTAACAAACGCAACCGGAGAATCCACCCCAACAAATATCTACTCAAAAATAGTCCTACTCCCCATTGAATCAAAAGAACCCGAAACCACAGAAGAAGAAACTATACCGTAGCTGGTAGGGCGATAGGCTTCGCCCTACCAGCTACCGCTTGAGTTATTGCGCTTGCGTGTTCAGCTTCGGGAATTTCAAAACAGCTTGAGTATAACGACAACAACCGCAACAACGGATCGTAATTCAGGCGAATATTTTTTATGGTTTCAATCAGAGTATTTTTCGTTCTTTTTCCGGCAATTTTAGTAGTTCTTGGCGGCAGATTTCGCATAGACGCAACATCGTTTTTAAAGGTAATGTTTCGGCGCGGGTGTTGGTGTGAAATTGCATTTCGTCCATGATTTCGTCTATGCGTTGTTTTGTGATTGTGTTTTTGAAGGTGCTGCATAAACCGGCACGCAAAAATTTACGGCGATGGAAAAATATTGCTCTTGAGAATTCGTTGAAGAAATTTAGGTCGGGGATTTTGTTGCGGCGTTTTTCGGTTAGAACCAATTTTACTATTGCCGAATCCACTTTAGGACGAGGCCAAAACACGGTTGGCGGCATTATGCGGACAATTTCAGTTTGACATTGCGATTGAGTCCAAAGCGACAAAGCTCCCCAATCTTTGGTGCTTGGTTTGGCTGTTATTCGTTCCGCAAGTTCTTTTTGTATTGTAACGCACATCAATTCCGGCGGGCGTTCCAGCTTCAAAAGGTTGGAAATCAAAGGAGTCGCAATACAATAAGGTAGATTTGAAACCAACTTGAATCTGCGTTTAACGCCGTTCGCGTCAACTTTGTCAAGCTCCTCTTGGACAACATCAAGCACTTCTTGCCGTAGAGTATTTTTATTTTTCAAAATATCCATTTGCAAGAAACGGACATTTTGTTTTCCGAACAGTTCCTGTTTTGCCAATTCTTGCATGACGGGATCGACATCGACGGTTATTACCATCGCGGCGGCGGCAGACATCGGCGCAGTCAACGCTCCCGTACCCGTGCCAACTTCAAGAACAACATCATTTGATTCAATTTCACCCGATTCAAATAGCAAACGGAGTAAATTCAAATCAATAAGAAAATTTTGACCAAGACGTGTTTGCGGACTTATACCGACGGCTTCAAACTTTTTCATCAAATATGATCTAGTTTGCCGGTTGTCCGTGTACGTATTTATGAAAGGTTTTGGACTCATTATTTATATGCTCAAGTTGGCTAAAATTTTCTGACGCGGTGTATATGCTGAAGCTACTTTAAAATTCCTGAAACTGAACACGCAATCGCAACAACGTGAAGCGGTTGTTTAAGGGCGAAGCCTACCGCCCATACCGGTTTCGGTATTGCATTATTTTTTGTAAACTTCTTTAGGGTCAAAAATTTTCACGCCGATTGTTTCGTAGCCGTCTGGGGTTACGCTTGGGTCGGGGTCTTGTATTATTCGGCGGTAAAAGCAACTTCGATAACCTGTGTGGCAAGCCGATCCGCCTTTTTGGTTTACTTGAAGCAAAAGAGTGTCCTCGTCGCAATCAATAAGTATTGATCGAACGATTTGTTCGTTACCGCTTTCTTCGCCTTTGCGCCAAAGTTTATTTCGGCTTCGGCTAAAATAAACCGCTGTACCGTTTCGCAACGTCTCGTCAAACGCTTCTTCGTTCATGTACGCAAGCATTAAAACTTCGTTGGTTTCGTAATCTTGAGTTATTACCGGTACGAGTCCGCCGCATTTTTCAAAATTGGGTCTTAACATAATTTGTTTTTTGGTTTTTTGGTTTTTCTGTTTTTTTTGAAGAATAGTTATACTCAGGCTGTTTTAAAATTCCAGAAGCTGCGGTAAACCTACAACGCAGAGCGTTAGGCAAACGCAACAACGTGAAGCGGTTGTTCAAGGGCGAAGCCTATCGCCTTACCGGCTACGGTATATCGTTTCGTAAATTTTGTGTAGTTGTTCACTGATGATTTTATTCGAATTCGGTCAATTTGTATTGATTGAAAATCGACCGAATTCGCAAGGGTTGTTCCCATGTGTATAAAAAAAGTTGCGCAGGCTACAATTGAAAATATCCTGCGCAACTTTAATAAACCAATCATGCAAGGATCGACCAAAACGTTGACCCAAACAAGATTTTTAATACATATCTCCGCCCGGCATTTGCGGTACGGCTTTTTCTTCTTTTGGAATCTCCGCAACCAACGCATCACTCGTCAACATCAATGACGCAACACTTGCCGCATTGGTCAACGCTGTACGTGTAACTTTGGTCGGATCAATCACTCCAGCCTTGACAACATCTTCGAATACATCTGTCAAAGCGTTGTAGCCGAAGTTACCTTTGCCTTCTGCAACCTTCTCACAAATAATACCGCCGTCTTTTCCCGCGTTTTGTGCGATTTGGGTCAACGGCGCACGGCAAGCACGGACGATTATGTTGTAACCAACCGTTTCGTCTGTTGAAATATCTCCTGCTTTGACTGTACTTGAGGCACGTAACAACGCGACTCCGCCGCCGGGTAAAATACCTTCTTCGACAGCTGCGCGTGTTGCGTGAAGTGCATCTTCAACTCGTGCTTTGCGCTCTTTCATTTCGCTTTCCGTTGCCGCGCCAACAAGTATTTTCGCAACTCCGCCCGATAATTTCGCAAGCCGTTCCTCTAATTTTTCGCGGTCATAGTCGCTTGTTACGTTTGAAATTTCGCGGCGAATTTGTTCAATTCGTGCTTTGATGTTTTCATTTTTGCCGCCGCCTTCGATTATCGTTGTGTTATCTTTGTCAATTATGACTCGTTTTGCTGTACCGAGTTCGGCTAGCGTGAACGATTCCAATTTGCGACCCAGACTTTCAAAATGAACTTCGCCGCCCGTCAAAATTCCAATGTCCTCAAGCAACGCTTTACGCCGATCACCATAACCGGGTGCCTTAATTGCGGCAACCTTCATCGTTCCGCGAAGACGATTCACAACAAGTGTTGCGAGAGCTTCACCGTCAACATCCTCCGCAATAATCAATAACGGGCGACCTGTGTTGACTACAGCTTCCAACAACGGAATAATTTCCTTAATGTTGGACAACTTTTTCTCGCTCAACAAAACATAAGCATTTTCAAGCACCGCCTCCATTTTGTTTACGTCGGTAACAAAATACGGCGAAAGATAACCGCGATCAAATTGCATACCTTCGACCCATTCAACTTCGGTCTTTAGGCTTTTACCTTCGTCAACAGTGATTACACCATCTTTACCGACTTTATCCATTGCTTCGGCGAGCAAATTACCGATTTCTTGATCGTTGTTTGCTGCGATAGTACCGACTTGAGCGATTTCGGTTTTATTATTTTTGACGTTTACGGACATGCTTTTTAGTTTGGCAATTAAGTCAGCAACCGCTTTGTCCATACCGTTTTTAAGTTGCAAAGGATTCACTCCCGCAACAACCGCTTTCATGCCTTCGTTGAAAATAGCCTCTGCCATAATTGTAGCGGTTGTGGTTCCGTCACCGGCTACATCGCTTGTTTTCGATGCAACTTCGCGAACCATTTTCGCGCCCATATTTTCATACGTGTCCTCAAGATCAACTTCCTTCGCAACAGTTACGCCGTCTTTTGTAACAAGCGGCGATCCAAAACTTTTTTGAATAATAACATTGCGACCGCGTGGTCCCAACGTTACCTTAACCGCCTTCGCAAGTTTAGTTACACCGCGACGAAGTGCTTCGCGGGCTTCCTGATCAAATGCAATCATTTTTGCCATGATTCAATGTCTCCGTTAATTTTTAATTTTTTTATCGTTAATATTTGTTACACTAATTTGGACAAAATTCACGCCAGTTAAACATACGAATTATTGTTGCAATAATTCTGTCGGCAATAATTTATTAAACCAATTAGCACTTACCTTACAATAAACAACACCTACGTTATTTCGAATTCAAATAAACTGCGTATTTGCGGTAAATTTGATTTATTCGATAACTGCCAGAATGTCGCTTTCACGCATAAGGAGCAACTCGTCCCCGTCAATTTTCGACTCTTCGCCAGCGTATGAAACGAAAACTACTTTGTCTCCTTCTTTAACTTGGAACGTAGAACGATCACCGTTATTCAGAATTTTTCCATCGCCTACGCTTACAACTGTACCGCGTGCGGGTTTATTTTTAGCGGTGTCGGGAAGGTACAAACCGCCTTTGGTCTTCTCGTCAGCTTCCTCACGGCGAATAACAACACGATCACCAAGCGGCTGAAGCCTGTTACCCTTACAAGAACAACCACTACTACTACATGAATCTTTCTTTTTCGACATGTTTACCTCAAAATTGTGTTCAACTTTAACCTAACACAAAACCAACACAGGCAAGTAGGCTTCGTCCCTAAACAACCGCTTCGCAATTGTCGCGTTTGTCTTGTTTGGTTTTGGAAAAATTAAAGCAGCTTTGGCATAATCCGCACACTCAACATTTGAAACAGTTTGCTCTGTCTTAATTCAAACCGGACAAACCTACGCTGGTTTACCGACATTTTGCGTGAACGGTTCACATACCGAAATCAATACGGGCAAATAATATCCGCCCCTCAATCAACCGTTTTGCGTTATTGTGGTTGATGTATTTGGCTTCGGTAATATTAGCATATACTATACCGCCTACAGTATAACGATCAAGCCTCTATACCTTCGCCTTTTCGCAATATCCATGCCATTTATTTCCTGCCAAAATGACAGAATATCACAATGTATAGTTTTTTTAGTCATCGCTCTGAAATAAAATTACCATTATACTAAAGCCTCTCTAAAATTCCTGAAGCTGAACACGCAAGCACAACAACGTGAAGCGGTTGTTCAGGGGCGAAGCTTACCGCCTTACCGGCTACGGTGTAACACCCTAAGGTTAAGGAGAACTACCCCTAACTTTAAGGACACACTAATGGTAATTTTATTTCAGGGCAATGACTGAACGTGAGTTAATTTATTCTTTCTTTTGCGAATCTGCTGATGGATTTGAAGGCGATGTTATCTGCGCTTTCGCACCATTCGAACATGACCGTTTCGGTTGTTGTCAATGTTGCGCCGGCTGATTCGAGACGGCGTAACGCCATGTCATAATCGTTGAGAAAGCGACACGAGCAAGCATCCGTTACTATCAGAACTTCCTTGCCTAACAACAACAAATCAAACGCCGATTGCAAAACGCAAACATGCAACTCAATTCCGCAAATAATCATTTTCGTTACCGGTTCATTTTCGATCAAGTCCGAAAATTCCGGAATTGCGCAAATTGAAAATGATTTTTTGGTAAATATTTTTGTGCCTGTTAGCAAAATTTGGCTTATTCCCGGAACAGTTGCGCCGAGTTTTTCGGGGTATTGTTCTGAAACTATTACCGATGTACCAAGTACATTTGCCGAATTGATAAGCCGTTGCACATTGAACGTCAACATATCGCCGCCAAAAACCGATTGAACAAGCCGCTCTTGAACATCAATCAAAAGAAGCAAACTATTCTGCGGCGAAGCAAGCGAAAAACTACGATTGTACATGAATCACTCCTCACAATCTCTCTTAAAAAAATTTTTTTGGGATACTTCTCAAACCCCACACGATTTGTTTTTTGCCAAAACTGTTTTGTACTGAAGCTGCGGTAAACCTACAACGCAGAGCGTTAGGCAAACGCAACAACATGAAGCGGTTGTTCAAGGGTGAAGCTATCGCCTTACTGGCTACGGTATGATACCGAAATCAACATTTCAATCTTGACCGTATAATTATAAACCAACTTACAGAAATTAAAAGAACCCTACAACGTTATACCGTAGCCGGTATGGGCAATCGGTTACATACCCATTACAACCACAGAGGACACAAAGTACACAGAAAGGGAGTTTTTAAACACGAAAGGCAAGAAAAACACGAAATGTTTAGTAAGGCATCGTTCCAAAATAATTTTCCCAAAATAAAAAAGTTGTGAGTGGTGATGAGAAATTTCCCTATTGTATACCCAAGCTACTTTAAAATTCCTGAAGCTGAACACGCAAGCGCAACAACGTGAAGCGGTTGTTCAGGGGCGAAGCCTATCGCCTTACCGGCTACGGTATAATGGTAATTTTATTTCGGGGCGATGCCTTACACGGTGATTTGTCTATTTTGGTTTCGATGTTGTGAGATTAGGTTAAATAGGTTGTCGGAATTGAAAAACTAAAATTTGCGTTGAATGATGGTGACGATGGTAATGTGGTTGCGGGCAATTGGTTTTAATTTTTGTACAAAAAATACCGATGGTTGGTTGAATCAGTGTCGTTTTACACGATTACAATGAGGGATATACTACACTCAAGCTACTTTAAAATTCATGGAGCTGCGGTAAACCTGCAACGCAGAGCGTTAGGCAAACGCAACAACGTGAGCGGTTTTTCAAGGGCGAAGCCTACCGCCCATACTGGCTCCGGTATAGCTTCGGTGTACCCCTCTTGACGTAACCGCGTTTGGTGGTACACTGAGGGGACTTTTGGTGTTGCGGGTTTGGTTTACGGTTGCGCCGGATTCGCGCTAAATTTCGACAGATTGATTTGTCAAGAAAGGTATATTTCTGATTTTTTATCTTTCATGCTTGCGTCCACATAACGGATTGAGGACAAGCAGATAGGGCAAATAAAATTAAAGTGTTGACGGTTTAAATTTATTAACAATATACTCAGGCTACTTTAAATTCCCGAAGCTGCGGTAAACCTGCAACGCAGAGCGTTAGGCAAACGCAACAACGTGAAGCGATTGTTCAAGGGCGAAGCCTATCGCCCATACCGGCTTCGGTATTACCACCTAATTAAAATGAATTTCAACAAATTTGTGTGTGGTCTTTTCAATAAGACGTTGGCTTTTTTGACAAGTTTTTCGTTGGTTTTTCAAGCACCGCTTTTGACGTATCTTTATGCTCAATCGCCTGCAATTGTCCCAGACGGACGAACCCAAACAAGCGTAATATCTAATCCGACCGGAACGGTTACAGATATTCGCACGAACTCAATAAGAGGAATAAACGCTTACAATTCTTTTGAAAAATTCAACGTCCCAAACGGGAACACAACAAACCTCCATGTCCCAAATTCCGCAAGAAATCTTGTCAACTTGGTTCATAACGAACGCTCTCAAATTGACGGTATTTTGAACTCTTACAAAAACGGTCAAATCGGCGGTAACGTCTTCTTTTTGAATCCGCATGGAATTGTGGTTGGCGCGGGCGGAGTTGTCAATGTCGGTTCTCTAAACTTGCAAACACCAACATCACAATATCTTAAAGACTTGATATCAACAAACGGCGAAATCAGCGCAATTCACGAACAACAACTTTTTGAAGGCAAAGTACCATTGAGTCCAAGCGGCGTAATTTCGGTCAAAGGTAAAATCAACGCGGTTGAAGAAATTCAACTCAAAGCGGGCAACGTCAATATTTCCGAAAACGCACAAGTTCGCGCCGGTCGGCAAGTTCAAGTTGAGTTTGGCGATTTAGTCAATGTTCAAGGCGTGAATTGGGGCAATGACATTATTGTTACGCCGGAGGGCAAGATAAAGATTGTTGCGGTGAATGATGTCAATATTGCGGGCAAGGTCAAAGCCGATGCGGTTGCGGGCAATGACGCGGGTAAAATTGAAATCGAATCCGGTAACGATATTAACGTACAAAAAGGCGCAAACATTTCCGCAAAAGCCGAAACCCAAAATTCCAACGGAGGCGAAATCATAATCTACGCCGACAACAATTCCACACTTGAAAAAGATGCACTCATTGATGTCTCCGCAACCCAAAACGCCAAAGGCGGCTTCCTAGAATTTAGCGCAACAAAAAACGTAAACATCACCGGAAACGGCTTAAAATCCTCAACCGGCGGAAAAATCTTAATCGATCCCGACGATATAAACTGGACAGGCAGCGGCAAAGATCAATTTACAAGCAACGGCGCAAATTATGAACTTCTTGCTGACAAATCTATTAAATTGACAGACGTTTATATCTCAACGCGGCAAGTTTCCGGTTCTGATCGTAATGCTCATTTGAACGGCGATTCAACCGGCAATTCCGGCAATATTACGTTGAAGGCGGAAGATATTACTTTGACGAATAGTTATTTATTGACGCATGCAACGGGTAATTATAACGCCGGAAATATCATTATCGAAGCGATGCCGCATGTTGAAAATGGAAATGTAACGCTGGCAACGAATGTCGATGTTAAACTTGTCAATAGTTTTCTGTACGCTAATGCGTCTGGAACGGGAACAGCAGGCGATGTTAAAATATCGCTCACAGACAACAGTTGGAATACCAAATACGATTATGGCGGTGATTCCAATCTTTCGTTTACGATGGATAAAGATTCCGTCATCAAAGGTAAAAATGTTGACGTTAAGGTAGTGAGTGTTAGCGGTACAAAAATTGAATTGAATAAAGATGCGGAATCGGATTCCGATGGCGTATTGGACGGTGTTGGTGAAAAAGTTGCTGATACCGCAGAAACTGTTTTAGACCTCGTGGTTGGCATTGCGGGAAGTTTGCTTATCACTGGTCGCAACAATCAAACGCACGCCAAAATTAACATTGAAGGAACAATTGAAGCCACTGGCGATATTAAAATTGACTCGCTTGCCGAATCTCATGCCGAATTTATGAATATCGGAGTAATTGTAACCCTTGCCGGTGTCTATATCGAAGCAAATTCTGAAGTAACTATCGGCGGTAACGCGGTTATTAAAACTCTTGGTAGCGGCAGTGTCAACATTACTTCCAAAGCGGTAACGGTTGCAGATATAACGACAATGGAATTGGGATTAGTCAACAAGGTTCCCGCCGATGTTGCTATTGCTGTTGTCGTTGCTTACTCCGATAACAAACTGACCGTCAATTCCGGCGCAGAAATTACTTCGGCGAAAGACATCGCTATTGAAGCCTTGACAGAAAGGACGCAAGCGGTTTCTGTATCAAGCGGAAGCGGTGATTCGACATTCGGTCTAACGCTCGGTATGATTTACGGCGATAGCAATGTTGATGCAAAAATTGATGGAAATTTGAGTGCGGTTGAAAATATAATGTTGTCTGCAAAAACGGACACCAAAAAGAATCAAATCGTTACTGCAACAACATTAGCAGACGGTTTGTATACAAATATTACAAAGGCACTCAATCAAACAACGGGCTTAATTGACGGTGTAAAGGGTGGTATTTTCGGCGGAATTAAAAAAATTACCAAAGGTAAAGTGGATTTGACAACGCCAAGTGCGGACAAACCCTTTGATTCGCTTGGGATTGCCGGTGCGATTGCATTGTTGCTTGATAACGTAACGACAAACCTAACTGTTGGTGCGAATGCGCAAGCCGCCTTGACTGCCGGTGATGATATTTCTATTGATGCTCAAACCATTAACAAAGTTGCTGTTGTCGCTAATTCAACAATTGGTGAATATACGGTAAATCAGCAGGAAACGAAAAAAGACCGGGGTATTGCCGCTTCAATACCTATCGTCGTGATGAACAATTCGACGAAAGCAGTTGTCAATTCCGCAACCCTGAAAGCCGATAAGAACATCTCGATCAATGCCGAAACAAAAATTCCTTACAATATGGAGCATCCGCTTTACAATTTATTTGCCGATGGTAAGGAATTTGAAATGTCTTCCCTAACATCACTGTTGAGTTCTAATTTGGGTATTGACAAGGGGATGTTCAATACTTGGGCGCAATCAACGGCATCAACTGATGAATGGGGAATGGGCGGAATGGTTTCGTTGCAATTTATTGAGAATGAAACTGTCGCAAAAATTGTTAATGCCTCTGTGAGCGGTAAAACAAACTTTAGTAAACCTGCCTTGACCGTAACTGCTAACACAGTTACGGAAATGGGTAATATGACGGGTTCTATCCGTTCCTTTTTTAGCCGTTTCCCGAATTTTGCGGATGAGAAGAGTCAATGGACAGATCAGACATTTCAGACCATGTGGGGACAAGAGGGAGAAGGCGGAGCCATTGGAGCGGCGTTTCTTGGTTCGTTTATTGACAATACGACAATTGCCCGAATTGACGGCGGAACGATTGATGCCGGAGATGTTAAGGTTAAAGCTAACACGTCTTCACTCGATATTGGTATCAGTATCGGCGGCGGTAAAGCGGGCGGTTTGGGAATTGAGGGAATGTTCGGAATGACATTTTACGATTCCTATACTTTGGCAAAGATTGATGATGCGGTCAAAGTAACTGCGAAGTCGGTTGATATTTTTGCTGATGATACGGCTTATCGTATTGGGATTGCTGGCGGTGTTGTTGAAGGAACAACGGGTATAGGAATTTCTGCCATCGTCTCTAATCTTGATCGGCAAGCGCACGCCGTTTGGGGAAATCTGTTAAACGAAAACGGTAAATTGGTAACAATCAAAGGCGATTCAATTGCAGAAACATTAGTTGACAATCCTGTTGTTAGTGTTGTCAATGGCGATACCAATATTAAATCGACGCTTTCCGGTCTTAATGTTGTTGCTGCTGTTGCTGGTACGAAAACAGATCAAACCCACCAAGAGGAAGATGACGAAGCCGCCAATGACTTTTCAGTTTATATGCAGGATTTGTTTGACGAAGATAATCCTTTTAAGATGGACGGCGCAACACGAAAAAAATATACAAAAGAATCTGAAGCGGAATCCGGTTTTGGTGTTTCCGGCGCGGTTGCTGTCAATGTTATGACGGAAAAAGTTAGTTCAGGTATAAGCGGTAACGTTAAAATCATAACAAACGATCTTGTTGTCAAAGCACTCAATTCAATCATTGATATTTCTGTTGCTGGCGGTGTTGTTATCCAAACAGGCAGTGAAAAGGGCAATACCGGTATTGCGGGTGGATTCGGTATCAATTATCTCAGCGGAGATACCCTTGCTTACATCGAACCGAAAACCAACACTGAAACCAATAGTATCATTTTCGATTCGTTGAAAGTGGATGCTTCACGTGGCGGATTGATTGTTTCTGTCAGTGCCGGTGCCAGCGGTTCATCGGCAAACGAAGGAACGCAAGTCGCCGGAAGTGTTTCTTACGCCGGTATTTTTGACGATACGCTCGTTCAAATCAAAAACGCCTACCTGACAGAAAAGAGCGTTGGCAACGTGAGTGCAAATGCAACAAACGATGCGCAAATTATTGCGGTTGGCGGCGGTCTGGCGATAGGCGGAAAAACTGCTGTTGGCGCGTCGATTGCTGTGAATCAATTGTCCCTCAACACGCACGCGAATATTTACAATTCAATTATTGACGTAAATAATCTTTCGCTGATTTCCGGCAATGAGTCGTCGATTGTTACAATTGCGCTTGCTGGTGCTGTCGGCAACGAGAATGCCGGTGCGGGAACGGTCGCGGTTGTGTTGTCAAACGGAACAACTCAAACGGCAATTGATTCCTCAACATTAACTCTTACCGGAAATCTTGTTGCCGGTGCTGTCAGTAAAGCAGGATTAGGTTCAGGCAGTTATTATGGCGATCTTGTCGATGAATTACAATCAAGTGAGGGCAGCGATACAAGTTATCTTTCCAATAACGGCACAACGCTTAACACGAAGGAAGAAGATAATACCGGAAGTGATACAAATCTTGCTCTTGGACTTGGAAACGCGAGTCCGAAAATTGTTACGGCGGCGTTGGCGTTTGCGGTGAGCAATAGCGCGGTTGGCGCAAATATTGGGCTGAATATTTTGACGGACACGACCAATGTTTCCATTAGCGGTTCGACAATTTCTTCAAACAACGTAACTTTTGAAGCGGGAACAGAAGGCGGCATTATTGCGGTGGGAGTTGGAATTGCGGGCGGCGCGAGCAAGTTTGGAGTTGCGGGCAATGTCGCGGTTAATCTTGTCGGAGGAAGTACAACGGTTGATTTAACAAACAACGCAAACATTAGCGCAACAAATAATCTTACCGCGCAGGCATTGAATACGGCGGGAATTACGAATGTGGCGGTTAATGTTGCGGGCAGCAGCGGAACCGGTGTTGCCGCATCGTTGGCGTACAATCAACTTGCGCACAAAACACAAGTCTACGCAAACAACACAATATTGAGCGGCGGTTCGGTTGATATTGACGCTCTTAATAGTGCTTCGATAATTTCGGTGTTGCTTTCGGTTGGCGGCGGCGGAAGTAACGGGGTTGGCGTTTCGCTTGCAATCAATACGATTGGAAAATTGTCGGGACGCGAAGTTGAAAACAACGAAGGCGGTGATTCGACAAACGACGAAATGGAAGCCCGCAAAAATCTTGCCGACAGTTTTGGAAACGCCGGTATTATTGATACGATTGCCAATTCCACAAATGAAACCGGTATCAATCTCATCAACAGCAGTATTACCGCAACGAATGGAAATATTGATTTGGATGCGGCGATTTCGGGGCGGATGATTTCGATTGCGGTTGGAGCGGGGTTTGGCGGAAGTGTTGGAGCGGGCGCGGCAGGGGCGTACAACAACATCGGCGGCGCAAGCCGGATCGTTACAAATAACACTGCGTTCACACAAAACGGAGAGGGCAAAATTACCGCCGATTCCGTGAGCGACAATGATATTATTGCGGTAAGTATTGGCGGAGGCGGAGGCGGAAGTGTTGGAGTTGGGGTTGGTGCGGCGGTCAATAATTTAACCGGCGTGAATGAAATCAAATTTGAAAACGATACAAAAACAATCACGGCGAATGGCGATATTTCACTGAACGCGGAAAATTCCGGCGAGATTATTTCGGTTGCGGGCGGAGTTGCGGGCGGCGGAAGTGTTGGAGTTGGTGCGGCGGTTACGGTCAATTTGTTAAAAGGAAATACTGTTGCGCAAATTATCGGAGGAACAACGATAAGTACAACCGGTAATGTTTCAATCAAATCTAGCAACGATTCTGATATTCTTTCGGTTGCGGCGGCTGGTGCGGGCGGCGGTGCGGTGGGAGTTACGGGTTCGGTTGCGGTCAATTTAATCAAGGGAACAACCGAGTCGCGAATCGGAAATTCAACGACAAAAACAACCGTCAACGGAAAAACCGGCGTTGCCCTCGACGCAAAATCAACCGGCAAAATCTTATCCATCGGCGGCGGAATTGCGGGCGGCGGAGCGGTTGGTGTTGCCGGTTCGGTTGCTTATAACGAAATTTCGTCAATTGTTCGGGCAATCGTTGAAGGACAATCCAGCAACCAAACTTCTATCCTTTCGCAAAACGGAATTTTTGCAGTTCGCGCTCTCAACGATAACGAGATCAAAAATATTATTGTCAATGCTGCGGGAGCGGGAACGGTTTCGGTCGCGGCGTTGTCGGGGACAAACAAAATAGCGGGAACGACCGAAGCGGTTGTGAAAAATGTTACGGCAACAACTCTTAATGCGGTTGACATTAACGCAACGAATAGTTCGGATACTTTTGGAGTCAATGTTTTTGCTGCGGTCTCAGGATTAGTTTCGGTTGGTGTGGCGTTGGATATTGAGTTGCTTGAGCAAACGGTTAAAGTTGTACTGGAAAATGCCGCACTGACCGCTTCAACGACGATAGATATTGGCGCAACAAACGATGTAACGATTAAACCGAATGTTGTTGGAATTGCCGGTTCGGGAGTTGCGAGTGTGGGCGGAGCGATTTCTGTGGTGAAAACCAATAGCGTAACAGGTGTTACATTGACCAATGCCGATCTCACGGCAACAAACGGATTATCAATTGATGCGGCAAGTAAAGTAACGTTACAGCAAATTATCGGTTCGGCGGCGGTTGCGGGAGTTGCCGGAGTTGCGGTTACGGCGGGCGCGAATGTTTTCAATCAGAAGACAAATATTAATATTGACCAAGCCTCATCGCTTATCTCAACAAATAATAATATTTCCGTTTACGGCAAAACGGAAACGGA
>JAIRWK010000166.1 GCA_031268995.1 Planctomycetaceae bacterium | reverse complement strand
GTAAAGCCCCAAACAATTATCGTTACAAAAATTCGTAAATTGGGAATTTTTGTTTCCGAATTTAAATAACCCCCCCCCCCCCCCCCCTGCTTGCCTTTGTCGCCTAAATTAACATTTGTCGTAACGTCAACATTTACGTTGACCTCTGCATTGACCAAACTTGACACTAAATTTGCCTTTTTCATTTTCTCCTCCATTTATAGTTGTTACTGGATTTGATAAACGTTACACTGCCAGCAATTGAATTTCAATGATTCAAAATCGTAAAAACCTGTTTACCACCATGCAACACCGAAGCCGGTAGGCTTTGCATTTGAACAACCGCATTCACATTGTTACGTTTGCGTGTTCAGCTTCGGAAATTTTAAAATAGCATCAAGTAAAACAGGCAACTGTTACCGGAATCTCAAACGCGAGCAGTCCAAAACTATTGATACTGTAATTTTTCTCATCGGCAAAATGAAATAAATTGACAGCACAACAAACGACTATTTAAACACAACAATTCAACACGGCACAAAAAACCAAACTATACCGTAGGCGGTAAGCTTTGCCCCTGAACGACCATTTCACGTTGTTGCGTTTTTGTGTTCAGTTCCATGAATTTTTGTGTTCAGTTCCATGAATTTTAAAGTAACCTGAGTATAAATTCGTTGCGATTAAACTCAAAAAAATTGTGATTATGAAAAAACCATAAATCACGAATCCAATTCTCACCAGTCGATGCGGTGCGGGATTATAAACCAAGTTTCAATAAAATGCAATACCAGTTTACCTGATTAAGAAAAATTTTTTCTTCGATTACAAAATAGATGAAAAATGCTATTGGAGTTTTTTTTAGTCTTTGTTATACTCCGCCAGCTTCGATATACCGTAGCCGGTGTGGGCGGTAGGCTTCGATATATACCAAGCTACTTTAAAATTCAAGTAGCTGAACACGTGAGCGTAACAACGTGAAGCGGTTGTTCAGGGGTGAAGCCTATCGCCCTACCAGCTACGGTATAAAACTCAACCCCTTAACAGTAATGATCACTCGACATTATTTTTTGTACAAAATTTCAATTGTCATTATAGTCGCGGTTTTTTTCCAGATTACCAATACTTGCTCGGCGGATAATTCGTCCGGCGCAAATTTTGACCAAGATCAGTACGGACAAAATCAATACAATAAACAGAAAAATAATAACCCCAATAATCCAAACTCTTCCCGTATTGCATTCGCCGGACACGACACTTCCAACCCACCAAACACATCTAACGCATCCAATTTCCACGACCCAATTCATGAACCTTTGCCCTTGCCGTATCCGCCAAAACCCGCCGCCAATTACAAAAATGATCAACTGAACGCCCTGAAAAATATTGTTACCGCCACCGCCGAACCCACTCAACCACCACCAGCTGCCCCCAATAATAACCCAACAATACCCGCAATTTACACCAGAAAAAAAACAACACCAACCCCAATAATATTGACCAGCGTAGAAACAACTACTAACCCAAACACCACAACCGAAAACACGCCCCAAACTACGCCTAAAACCTCGCCCAATTCGTTGCCCGACAAACCAAGCCCCGATCCAACTGCCAATAATTCCAATACTTCCGACAATCCAGACGATTTGGATAAATTAAATGTTGAAGAAAATCAATCAGATCAAAACTCCGATATAATTCTTGACCAAAAAATTCAATTCAGTAAAGAAAATGATAATAAAAGTAATAAATTAAAAAAATTAGCCGTACCGAATTTTTTGGGACCGATAGCTTCAATTATCGGAAGTTTATTGATTGTGATTTCAATTTTTTTGATACTGGCACTTTTGTTCAGAAAAATTTCGCCAACAGCAATTCAATCGTTGCCCAAAGAAGCGTTCGAAAGTTTAGGCAAGGCTTGTTTGTCCCAAAAACTACAAGTGCATTTGTTAAGGCTTGGCAATCGGTTAATTTTGGTGTCCGCGACGAATGATACATTGACTCCAATTACAGAAATTACCGATCCCGATGAAGTTGTTGCGGTTCTCGGAATGTGCAGACAACTCAATAACAACGGCATAAATAAATTTCACCAAAATCTCACTTCACAATTGAACTCAACAAATCACAAAAATAATACTCACCCAAATTCAAAAAAAAATAAAAACCAAAACGACCACAATGATTACTTCGGCGGAAATATGTCAGAAACAAATGATTCAAGACATTACCGCTCGCAATCACCTCACGGCATAGATATTTACAACGAACCAGATAATAGTCTTGCAGCGATTTTAGCTTCAGGCATAGAACGAAAAGGAGGCAAATCTTGAGCAAATCAACATTGGAGAAATTTTTGTACAAAAAATCAATTGTCGGCGTAATTGTTGTTGTGATGATGTTAATTTGCGCAACGATTACTATTTCTTTTGTTTCGAGCAACACGGTTTTTGCACAGGCGACAATGAACCACTATCGCCCAACTAAACCGCAAGGCAGATACGCGGAACGCCGCGAACCGCATTTTATGCAATTTGAACCGTCAATTTACGATTCAAACAACGCTTCTGTAGATCGATCCGGACGCGAACCGTTTGAATCACAAGCTCCAAAACTTGAGCCGCCAATTGATGAACCGCGTTACGAAGACGGCTCAATGGCATTGCCCATACCGAAAGAAATTTTACCCGGAGTTGATTTTTTACGGTCGCCCGGCGGGCTTGTTTCGACTATACAAATCATGGTTATTTTGACCGTGATAACGTTGGCTCCGTCAATCATGATAATGACAACATCGTTTGTCCGAATCATGACAGTACTCGCAGTGTTACGCCAAGCAATAGGAACAAATCAGTTGCCGCCAAGCCAAGTAATCACGGCGTTGTCGCTGTTTTTAACGCTTCTGGTAATGACTCCCGTGTGGTCGGAAATTTATACGGAATCAATATTACCGTTTAGCGAAAGACGAATCGGACTCGAAACCGCTTACAATAAAGCAGAACGACCGGTACGAAAATTTATGGCAGAACAAATCATGCGTTGTCATAATACCGACGACGTAAAAGTTTTTTTGAGATACATCGACAACTACACCGCGCCCGAAGAAATGACATGGAAAGATATTCCTTGGCGTGCGTTATTACCGGCGTTTATGTTGAGTGAATTGAAGACGGCTTTTATGATCGGGTTTCAAATTTATTTGCCGTTTCTTGTGCTTGACATGGTGATCGCAAGCGTGATGGTGTCAATGGGTATGATGATGTTGCCGCCGGTAATTATTTCGTTACCGTTTAAGTTAATGCTTTTTGTGTTGATGGATGGATGGCAATTGGTGGTTGTGATGTTGCTTGAGAGTTTTGAACATTATGTACCGGAAACTACACGCGAAACTGTATTGTTACAAATAACACAATTGAGCGGGTTCTGTTGACAATAAATGTACAAAAAATAGGCGATGGTTTTGAGTATATACTGAAGCTACTTTAAAATTCCCGAAGCTGCGGTATAACAATTTAGAAAATTTTAATAAAAATGGACGCACAAGTTGCAATTGATTTATGCCGTAATGCGACGTGGATAGCGTTGTTGATAGCGTCTCCGATATTGATTGCGGGGACGGCGGTTGGTTTATTAATTGGTTTATTTCAAGCACTTACCCAAATACAAGAGCAGACAATTGCGATTGTCTTAAAGATAATTGTGATGGTTCTTGTGCTTGCGTTTCTCATGCCTTGGATGACAATCAAGATGATGGATTACGCTAGTGAGTTGTTGCAAGAAATACCTCAACGGATGTTGTGATTTGGACTGGTATAATTATATTGACACATCTCGTGTTTTTGTGTTTGCGTTGGTATTGACGCGGGTGAGCGGAATTGTGATAACGGCACCGGTTTTTGGCGGTTCTGATATTCCGATGCAAATTCGCGCGCTTTTAGCGTTTTGTCTTGCGCTGTTGATAATGCCTTCGCAATGGTTGATTGAAATAAACGAACCGGGTACGTTATCTGAATTTGCGGTGTTGATTGCGGGTGAGCTTATAATTGGTTTGTTTATCGGTCTTGGGGTGAATATATTTTTTTCCGGTATTTCGCTTGCTGGTGAGGTGATAGGTCAACTTGGCGGTTTATCTGCGGCGGCGATATTTGATCCGATTTCCGGCGATCAATCTCCGTTGTTGTCGCGAATGTTGAGTTATCTTGCGGTAACGGTTTTTGCGGCGATTGGCGGATTGCGGACAATGATCGCGGCGTTGTTGGATACTTTTCAATCGTTGCCCTTAACAAAATGGACAGCCTCCGCAACTGGTGAAAGTTCACATTTTGAATTGATCTCGTATGCGTTAGTTAGCATTTTAAGTATCAGTTTCAATTTGTCGTTACGGATAGCTGCGCCGGTTATGATTTCGGTTTTGGTAGCGTTGTTGGTCATGGGACTTTTGAGCAAAACGTTACCGCAACTTAACCTGATGTCAATAGGATTCGGAATCAACAGCATGATTATGATGTTGGTTTTTAGTCTATCAATTGGCGCGGGTATTTGGTGTTTTCAAGAACGGGTAAGCGATGTAATGGAACTGTTATTTCACGGATTACACACAAATATAGATGCAAGTGTTGATTTGGATTGGTAAACACCGCAAAGGCGAATAAGGCGAAAAAGGATTTTAAAAAACTTTGTGCGACTTCGTTGTCTTTGCGGTATACTGAAGCTACTTTAAAATTCCTGAAGCTGAACACGCAAGCGTAACAACGTGAAGCGGTTGTTCAAGGGCGAAGCCTATCGCCTTACCGGCTACGGTATAAAAAAATTATGGAAAAAATTTTTTTTGAAAATTGCTCTTCCATTGATTTAGAAAATTTTGTATTGTTCGCTAAGTACGCCGAAATTGTTCCGGGCAAAGCCTACAGCCTAATTAGATTGCGGCACAATTATTAAGAAAACTTTATACTGAAGCTACTTTAAAATTCCTGAAGCTGCGGTAAACCTGCAACGCATAGCGTTAGGCAAACGCAACAACGTGAAGCGGTTGTTCAAGGGCGAAGCCTATCGCCCTACCGGCTACGGTATAACCAAAGACTTTAACAAGTTAAAAATTTACTCGATGAATATTGATTCACTTTCCGTTATTAGTGCAACTGCCAAGATTGGCAGTGATGTTGAGATTGGTGCGTTTTGTGTTATTGAGCCTGATGTTGTCATAGGCGATGGTTGTCGTCTGATGTCGCATGTTACGGTAAAACGCGGCGCGGTTATCGGCAATAAAAATGTTTTTTACGAAGGGGTTGTCATCGGCAATTTACCGCAGCACACCGCAATCGACGGCAACACCGGCGGTGTCATTATCGGTAACAATAATATTTTCCGCGAGAATGTAACTGTTCATCGGGCAATGCATGAGCATTCATTGACCAATATTGGCAATTCGAATTATTTTATGGTCAATTCGCATGTTGCGCATGATTGCAAGGTCGGTAATAACAATGTAATTGTGAATAATGTTATGCTTGCTGGTCATGTTGAGGTTGGAGATCGGGTTAATATTGGCGGTGCTGCTGGTGTTCATCAATTTTGTCGAGTTGGTTCTTTTGCGATGGTTGGCGCGCAAGCTCATGTGATGCAAGATGTGTTACCGTTTGTTACGGTTGATGGTTTGACGAGTAGGATTGTTGGTCTTAATTTGGTAGGGTTGAGACGCAATGGGTACACGACGGGTGAGATTAATATTTTGAAGGAGGTTTACAGATTAGTTTACAGGAGCGGACAAACATGGAAGAACATTTTGCAAAAACTGCAAGACCAATATTCAACTGGTGCCGCATCTGAAATCACAAAATTCGTCATGACAACAAAACGCGGAATTGTTCACGAAGGGCGTTACACAGAAAGTTCCTTAATAAAATTTCGCCACCCAACCGAAAACAATCCCCCCAACGAATCCAAAAGCGAAGAACCCCCAACCCTAAGAGTAAACGTCGGTTAAAACCACACAGTAAACACAATCACATTAAGATCGTTACACATAAAAACAAAAAAGCCCTGCAACACACAGGGCTCATTGTATTCTCTCATTTAAAGAACATTTATTACTTGCGCCTTTATGTCTTTATACTGAAGCTACTTTAAAATTCCTGAAACTGCGGTAAATCTGCAACGCAGAGCGTTAGGCAAGCGTAACAACGTGAAGCGGTTGTTCAAGGGCGAAGCCTATCGCCCATACCGGCTACGGTATATTTTTACAAGGACAAAAAAATAATTGACTGATTGTAATTAATCTAATTTGAAAGTTTTTTTCCAATTTTCTTTGTCGTTGAAATGGGGTTGATCGTTTTTGCGGAACAGGATATTTTCGATGACGAGGCAATCCATTTCTGTCCGCATAAAACAACGGTAAGCGTCGTCCGGCGTGCAAACAATCGGTTCGCCGCGAACATTGAAACTGGTGTTGACGATTACCGGACAATGATGACGTTTTTGAAACGCGCGAAGTAATCGGGCGTATTCCGGGTTTGCGGATTCGTTGACGCTTTGGATTCGGGCGGAATAATCGACGTGTGTGATTGCGGGTAATTGGGAACGTTGAAAATAAAGCCGTTCGTAAAGCGGTAACTCGCCGTACCTTTCCGGTAACGGATTTAATAATTCTGTTACAACCGGCGCAACAAGCAACATATAAGGCGAATCAACCTCTATATCAAAATAATTTTTTATTTCCGTTTCTAAAACCGACGGCGCAAACGGACGAAATCCTTCGCGGTATTTGATTTTCAGATTGAGTCGTTTCTGCATTTCGGGATTACGTGAATCGCCTAAAATACTACGGTTGCCCAACGCTCTTGGACCAAACTCCATCCGACCCTGAAACCAACCAACAACATTTCCGTCCGCAATCAAATCCGAAGTGACATCACACAATTCCTCACGATCATTAAATGTACGATAAACCGCCTTATGACGTTTTGCCATTCGTGTTACGTCGTCCGAATCGAATTTCGGTCCCAGATAAGCACCTTGCATTTGATCGTTATTGGTAATATTCTTGGCAATATTATTTGTAGCAATCTCGCGTTTATTTCCGTTGACGATGTGGTGAATTGCAAGAGCGGCGCCGAGCGAACCTCCGGCATCTCCGGCGGCAGGTTGAATCCAGAGTTTGTCGAATATTTTCTGTTTCAAAAGAAATCCGTTTGCCGAACAATTCAACGCAACTCCGCCCGCCATGACAAGATTACGGCAACCCGTCAACTCAATGACCGTTTTGACAAGGCGTAACACAATATCTTCTGTAACTTCCTGAACGGCAATCGCCATATCCATGTATTCCTGTGAAATTTCCGTTTCAGGTTTTCGCGGCGGAATACCGAATAATTGTTTCCAACGTTTTAGATTGTACATTCGCAAACCGGTTGCGTAGTCGAAATATTTTTGATTCATTAACAGCGAACCGTCGCTGCGCAGATCGATTAAATGTTCATAAATTAACTCCTTCCAACGTTTCACACGTTCGCTGTTTTTTTGTCCGTAAGGAGCAAGCCCCATGAGTTTATATTCGCCGCTATTGACTCGGAAGCCGCAATAGGCGGTAAACGCCGCGTACAATAACCCAACGGAATGGGGAAAATGAAGTTCGCGCAAAACAGTAATTTCGTTACCTTTTCCGTATGCGAGCGAAGTTGTCGCCCATTCGCCCACTCCGTCAATCGTCAGAATCGCGGCTTCGTCAAACGGCGAAGGATAAAACGCGGAAGCGGCATGTGAAAGATGATGTTCGGGAAAATAAAGTTGCGGAATTTTCGTACCAATTTTTTTCAGCGATGTTGTTATTTCCTGCCGCAAAAATAATTTTTCGCGAATCCAAACCGGAATTGCCGACCAAAAACTCACCAGCCCTTTGGGAATCAAGGCGTGATAGGTTTCGAGTAACCGTTCAAATTTGAGGTACGGTTTATCGTAAAACGCAATCTGGTCAACTTGATCCAAACCAATACCGGCTTCCGCCAATACGTATTCAACCGCATTTGACGGGAAACGGCTGTCTTGCTTTATCCGCGTAAAACGTTCTTCCTGCGCCGCAGCAATAATGTAACCGTCGTCAATCAACGCCGCCGCGCTGTCATGATAATAAGCGGAAATACCAAGCACATAAGTCATAAACCGTTTCCTTAATTTTATTAACCACAAAGGACACAGAGGATTTTTTTGAGGTAATCGTTCACGGATATTTTTATTTTCCAATGGAATGAATTGTTTTTTTGATTAACGTCATGAATTTGAGTGAAAACGCCGTAGGCGTTGACCGTGAATAACCGCCGGTTTCAACCGGCGGACGATTTCGGTCGTTTGTAACAAAATGATTTTGTTTGTTCACGATCATGTCCCGTAGGGACAAACTATCGGTAGAAAACAAAATCCCAAATGTTCTCCATCCCGTAGGGATGGGCTATTGTTCTCGAATTTTTTTTTTTTTACCAATTGTTCGTCCCTACGGGACGATCAATGATTTTCACGCTTTTTTCTACCAATAGTTCGTCCCTATGGGACGATCAATGATTTTCACGCTTTTTTCTACCAATAGTTCGTCCCTACGGGACGATCAATGATTTTCACACTTTGTTCTACCAATAGTCCGTCCCTATCGGGGCGGAGAAAAGGGAAAACCTTCAAGCGTCTGAATAGATACCAATATTTTTTCGTATGTTTTGTATTCTCAAAAAAAACAACTTTTCGCGACCTTTCGGTTTTTTTGCGTGTTGAGCGTTTAAAAAATCCACTCTGTGATCTCTGTGTCCTCTGTGGTAAATAAATAAACAATGGCGTCAAAACAACGTGTACACAAAAGGCGCCAACGCCGAACCTGACCCGAAAACAATCAGCAGACCGAGTAACAATAAAACAAGAATAATCGGCGTCAGCCAAAACTTTTTCCGCGTCATAAAAAATCCGTACAAATCACGTAAAAATGACATCATTTCCTCCATGTAAATTTTAATAAGGGTTAATAATATCTTGAGCGGAATATTGATGATTCCGTTCAATAAAAACAGAGTCTTCGTATCTTGCCCCCCCCCCCCCTACTTTAACAGACTCGCTATTTTGACTGGTTTGGGGAAATTTTTTTTGTTTCCATTCTTTTAACCGCATTGGGTCGGAACCGGCATAATACCGTAACAGACCAACCGGAATAACCATCAACACAAACACCAACGTCAACACAATCCGCGATACAACAGTTCCCAAAACTTCCGCCAATCCGAACCACAACACCGCTGCCGGTTTGAACGCCGTTGGGCAAATCATGTTGACAATCAAAACGATTAACCCAACCGTCACC
>JAIRWK010000135.1 GCA_031268995.1 Planctomycetaceae bacterium | reverse complement strand
CGTTTTGTTCTGTTGATTGATAGCAATTGCAACCGCATTTATGTTGTTGGCAGGAATCAATCTGTCGAAGAATCTCAAGTATCATTTCAATTGTTACGGATTACGGTTTGTTCACTTCTGGGCAAGTTATATTTTTCTCTGAAAAAACAAAAAACATTCATTACTTGCCCAACTAACAACAAACGACGTCCTACCCGATAATGAAATTTCCTACAAGTAGGGGGGGAAGACAATTTCTTGCAAAATTTTTTGGATGCGTTGAAGGTAAATTTGATCTCATCACACCCGGTCTCATTACCTCGCTACTCCTAATTTTATACTCATAATCCCTTAAAATTCGTTTTTTAGGCTGGATAGCATGGTAACCGTATCTGGTATGGGCAGGCTTCGCCCCTGAACAACCGCTTCACGTTGTTACGCTTGCGTGTCCAGCTTCAGGAATTTTAAAACAGCTTGAGTACACTGAGGTTGTTTAGTTTGAAAAATTAGGTGAAAATGAGGTTTGTGGAAGTTCTCTTTATCACGCAAGTTTTCGTGAGCGGCTATGAATTTTTATTATGTTTTTGTTCGTTTTCATTTTCTTTTTGTTCATCTTGGTTTTCTTTTTGTGCTTCTTTTGCCGCTAATTCCTCTTTTGCTGCTAGTTCTTCTTTTGCTGCTTTTGCTGCTGCTTTTGCTGCTGCTGCGGCACGGCAGGCGCGGTCGGTTGACAAAACTTGCCTTAACAACGCGGAAATATCTTCGTAAGGTTTGTCACCCGGTATGCCGTCTGCGTATTGCATGATTGAGCGTTGTGTTTTTTCCGTCAACGACAATAGCATTGACGAGACCGTTCCGAACGAACCTTCAAGCACGATTCCGCGTTTACCGTTTTCGTCTTGTTTCCTTGAGAACGTGCTGCTTGCGACCGCCAAGAATGAAACCGCCGTGTCCAAACGTTGCAATGTCAGAAGTCGTCGGACAAATTCTTGTCTGGGATCAGTGTGGTCATTTAATCTATTGTCGGTAAGTATGTGCAAGCCCGGAAAGAGTCTTTCGATTTTAATCTCATCTCCTCCGTAAACCGCGCCGCCGGTATGACGGTCAACACACATCAAATTACAACCGTCGTAAACATTGGTCATCAACAATTGGTATGCTTTATCTACAGCTTCGTCGGCGTTAGCGCAATTCAGGACTTCTTTGCATAGTATTCCTCGTGAAGTTGGTTCAACGGGTAATATTTTTTTGTTCGCGGAGATGACTGCGACAAACATTCCGTGTTGGTTTACGCCAGCCCAAGTACCGCCGGCTTTGAGATCAATTCCGCAAACCACACGCGGGCGACCTGATTGGATTCGCGGCGGTGTTGATTTACGGCTGAAACGTTCCTCGCGATTTGACGCAATAAGAAGCGGTGAATCCTTGGACGTATGAAATTGGACAGCGATTATTCCCATAACAAAATTATTAAAAATTAATTTGTTAGTATCTATGTTGGTCGTGTTATATTGAAGCTACTTTAAAATTCCTGAAGCTGAGCACGCAAGCGTAACAACTTGAAGCGGTTGAAGCCTACCGCCCTACCGGCTACGGTATAGCAGGATTGTCAGGATATAATGAAATCCTGTCTATCCTGCCATACTGCAAATCCTGTCAAAAAAAATAAAAACTGACTTTCATAGTGCGATGAGTATACGACCGCCCAAAAAACACAATACCAAACATTTCCCTTGCACTCGCTTGGATTATATCACACGCTTTTTGTATTGTGAAGGGGGTAAAGAAGTGAGCGTTCAACGTTAAAATTTCTTTCGGTCGTCAGTTTCAAGTCGGCACGCAAGAGGATACAGCTTGGGTATATTAGGTATAATAGTAATTTAATTTCATGGCGATACCTTATCTTAATAATCAGCGTTTTCTGCGTGCCTATATTGACAATTACGGCATTTGTCTGGTAAAATTACGGGCAAATTGAAACACAGCATAAAGTTTTCACACAAGCAGTTGCAAAAATCACCCAAAAACTCGCAATAGGTGACTCAAAGGACATAAATGACAAAGAGGACAAAAGGAACTCAAGAGACAAAAAAAACATTGGAGATCAAAGGATCTGAAAGGGCGTTGGAGACAAAGAGGACAGCGAATGTCGTTTACGGTGTCCGCTTTGTTTTCAATGTCCTTTTTGTTTCTGGGAATTTTTTAAAAATACTATTTGCCAAAAACAAATTATTTCAAAATTCGGTCGATTGTCAGTCGATAGAAATCGACCGAATTCGAATAAAATTAATTTTTAGAAAATTCCCTTCTACATCATTTTGTCCAATATCCTACGAGTCCCTTGTGTCCTTAATGTCCCTTGAGGCATCATCGCTAAAAATTGAAATCATAAATCCCAATACTTTAACTCCTAAATTAAATTTATATGTGTATTGTCAAAAAAATAAACACTGAATACAATCTGTTTAAAAACGAAAACGATTACTCAACAATCCCCAATTGGGATATGCTTTGGGCGCAGACGGTCAACGAATTAAAGGTTGAAGCGCACTTGTTCAAACACAAAAAAACAGGTACGCAATTGTTATACCTTACTTGCGATGACGACAATAAGGTGTTTTCCATTTCATTTCGCACGCCGCCGATAGATAATACCGGTATTGCTCACGTGATGGAACATTCTGCGCTTTGCGGTTCGGAAAAGTTTCCCTCGAAAGAGCCGTTTGTCGATCTGCTCAAAGGTTCGTTGCAAACTTTCCTCAACGCATTCACCGCCGACGACCGGACAATGTACCCTGTTGCAAGCCGGAATGATAAAGATTTCAAAAACTTGATGGACGTTTACCTTGACGCGGTGTTCTTTCCCAAAGCCAAAACCATTCCCGAAATCATGATGCAAGAAGGTTGGCATTACGAAATCGACGAAAATAATAACCTCTCCTACAACGGTATTGTTTACAACGAAATGAAAGGCGTGTACTCGTCCCCACAAAATATCATGCAACGCCTAATCCAACAGTCAATGTACACCGAATCAACTTACACAAACGACTCCGGCGGAAATCCCGATAACATCACCGAATTAACACAAGAAACATTCGTCAAATTTCACGACCAATTCTACCACCCCTCAAATTCATTGATCTACTTCTACGGTAACGGCGATGTTGTCGAACACCTTAATTTCCTTGACCGCGAATACCTCAGCAAATTCAAAAAACGTAAAATCGATGCCAAAATCATCCCGCAACCATTGTTCAAAAACCGCAAGGAAGTTGTTGCGGAATATTCGGTGGATGTTGGCGAATCGGTTGCGGCGAAGACGTTTTTGAGTTTGAGTTATTTATTGCCGCCGAATACGAGAGATTTGGAGCGTGATTTCGCGTTCAATCTTTTGACGTACATATTAGTCGGCAGTGAAGCGGCACCGATCAAACGCGCGATTCTTGATGCGGAGGTTGGTTTGGATGTGAGTTATGCTTACGACAGCTCAGTCATGCAGCCCTGTTTCTCAATTATTGTCCAAAACGCCGAACCTGACCGAAAACAAACGTTCATTGATGTTGTTCGATGCACGCTTAAAAAACTTGTCGCCGATGGAATTGATCGTAAACTAATCGAAGGCGCAATAAACCGTACGGAATTTTCGTTGCGTGAAATGCAAGTTGCCGGTTATCCCAAAGGACTCGTCCTCAATATGGCAATACTTGATACATGGACTTATGGAAAAGACCCGCTTTGCCATTTGCGTTTTGAACGGACGTTGCAAAGTATGCGGGACGGTGTTGAGAATAATGTGTTTGAAAATCTTGTCAAGAATTTTTTTCTGAACAATAAATCACAATGCTTTGTCATGCTCAAACCCAAAGCAGGACTCGAAAAAGAAAACTCAGAAAAATTGACACAAAAACTCAACCAAATTAAAAACAACTTGACCGCCGAACAACTCAACACAATAAAAATTAACCAACAAAAACTAATCCAAAGACAAGAAACTCCTGATAGCCCCGAAGATATTGCTAAAATCCCAACCCTTAGCTTGTCAGATGTTAGCAAAACATCCGAACAAATTCCATTCGAATGGAACGACGAATATTTGAATATTCAAGTTGAGACTAACGGTGTTGTGTATGTTTCTGCTTTCTTCGATGCGTTGCAGACAATCGCGACCTCGAACGATATTGCCGGAGATAGTAATTCTTATGTTTCGCTTCTTTCTGATATTTTAACGCGGGTTGACACGTCGAAATATAATTACGGCGATTTGAATAGCGAAATCGACCTTAACACGGGCGGCATTTCGTCTAGTTTGCAAATTCACTCGCTCAAAGAACGCGACGAAAATTTGCACGACTATAAATCGTCGTTTGTTGTGCGTACGAAGGTAATGCTTCCGAAACTTGAGACGGGTTTGGGGTTGTTGAGTGAGGTGATAAATAATTCGCGGTTTGATGATCTTGATCGGCTCAAGGAGATTGTGCAAGAGTTGCGTGTTGGTTTGGAGGAGTCGTTCATCGCGTCAGGTCAACGATACGCACAACTACGCTCCGCATCATACTTCTCCGAATGCAACGCATACAAAGAAGAAATTGCCGGAATGAATTATTACCGCTTTATTGTCGAACTCGAAAGAAATTTTGACAAAAACGGAAAAAGAATTGTCCAAAGATTGCAAGAAGTCGCGGACTCGATATTGCGAAATTCACGCGGCAATGTTTTTGTAACGTTGTCGGCGAAAGATTTCGCCGAATCAAAACACATCTTGGACGATTTCAGAGGAACATTGTCCGATAGACAACCAGTCGCCCAATACGCCCCATTCCAAAAAAACCAACTAAACGAAGCCGTAATAATCCCGTCCCGCGTACAATACGTTGCAATGGCAGCCGACTACCACGAAGCCGGTTTCAAATACTCCGGCAAAATGAAAGTGTTGGCAAACCTATTGCGGACGGGCTATATTTGGAACAATATAAGAGTACAAGGCGGCGCGTACGGCGGCGGTGTTTTATTTGAGCGGGATGGAGTATTTTCGTTGTGGTCGTATCGCGATCCTCATTTGCGGCGAACTGTTGGCGTTTATGAGGGAATTGCGGAATATTTGGATGGGCTGAAGTTGTCGGACAACGATTTGACCAAAGCAATCATCGCAACAATCGGAAGTTTAGATAAACCTCTAACCCCCTCCGAAAAAGCAAACCGCGTAATCACAATGCAATTAGCCGGACTAACCCAAAACGATATGCAAAAACAAAGAGAAGAAATCCTCTCCACAAACATAAAAGAACTACAAAATTTCGCAAAAATGTTCAGAGAAGGAATAAAACAAAATAACATCTGCGTCTTCGGAAACGAAGAAAAACTCGAAAAAAATAAAAACCTGTTCAAAAATAGCATCAGACCAATCGGATAAAAAACTATACCCAAAACAGGGACACAGATGACATTGATGACAAAAATGATAAAGAAATTGATCACAATAAGGTAAACACGACGATAATTTTCTCCAACATCATTTTTGTAATTTATATTCCTTTTGTCCCTTAAACGATCTCCTCACACCTTTGCAAAAAATCACACCCGAACAATTATACTCAAGCTATTTTGAAATTCCCGAAGCTGAACACGCAAGCGCAACAACGTGAAGCGGTTGTTCAGGGGCGAAACCTACCGCCCATACCGGCTTCGGTATACAAAATAAAATCAAAAATGTACCAATCAAATAACGCTTTGGACAAATGGGCAAGCCGGATACTTTTTTTGCGGTATCTTGGTTGGGGTGTATTATTTTTGGTTGTGTTGATTTCGGTTGGTGTTTTTTCTTACAATTTTTGGAGTGCGGTTCGACCTGATGTTTTTGATTTCCCAAAATACGGCGATCTTGATTCGGCATCTGAAAAATATTGGGCAGACCGCATGGAGCGTGACATTGTTCACATTAACAAAATGAACGTGTCCGAAATTCGCAAAGCCGAACGTTTGCGGGTTCTTGTTGCTCGTCAATTGGGCGAGGCATCAAAATTGGAATCGATCTACGAACGCAACCGCGCCATCTTAAACATCGCAACAATATTGACCAAACACGATCTTGACGCGGATATTGACAAGACGTTGCGGACAATGGATGAGACTTATGGGTCGTATTCGATTCGTGCGCGGATATACATTTCGATTGCGCTTATGCAAGTTCGCAAAAAGAATTTTGTCGGTGCGATGAATGCGTATTCGGAGTATAAACGTCTTTCTAACCATGCTGATTTGAAACTTGATTCGTCGGAGAATGAGGAGTCGTTTATTGGTGCGGTAACGGTTTTGCTTCTTGCTCAAAATATTGAGGAGTTATCGGATTTGTTTCGTTTGCAGATTGAGTTTTCGCGTCGTATCGGCAACAATCAACGTATGCGTGCGTATCGTATGATTGCGGTTGAGCAAGCAAGGTCGGGGAGTTTTTTGCAAAATTCGCTCAATACGTTGCGGATGGTTCAAGACACAGTTGAGATGTCTCGTGCGATTCAGCTTGTGGTTACTTATGTTTCTCGTCCTCCGAAGATTGAGCCGATTGAGCCGGTTTATTCGGTTCCGCGAAGTGATGGACCTTGGGATGCGATTCGCAGTACGCTTGTTGTCCGCAACACAATTGACAATATTTTGCAGATAATTGTCAAGGACGTACCTGAATTTGAGCCGCAGCGTAATGTTTTGATTCGTGTTGCCGGTTCGGTTTTGATGTGTGATCCTGATGTGTACAAAGTTTTTCGCAGCGCGGTTCAAGAAGCGCAAGGTCTTGACGAGACGGTGCGGATTCCGGTTCTCAAGTTGCTTGACAATCCGATTTCGGACAAAATTCGTGCGGAGTTAAAAATGCCGCCGCGAGTTAGAAAACGCAGTAGAAATTCGACGGGCGGTGTAAATGAAATTGATCCGGCGAAGCATGATTGGATTGATGACAAGGACGCGATTGACATTCAGATTACGTCGATTGACGCAGACACGTTGGAGAGTATGGATATTCGCCAATACACGCGAATCTTAACACTTGCCGCAACATCTTATCTCCAAGTCAATCGTCCCGCCGAAGCAATTACAACATTGCGCAAAGCCTTCAATATCGCAAAAAAACAATCCGACCCAACCGAACAAATCCGCGCTTTAATTGCAATCGCCGAATTACAATTTGACACCGGCGAAATTGACGACGCGCTGAACTCCCTGCAATTGTTAAACCGCAAATTAAAATCGCTTGCCCAAGTTGAAGATCAAAATAATTACGACATGATTTTGTTGTTTAATGAGATTACGGACGAGCAAATTTTGAGTATTGTTCAGTTACAGATTCTTGGTCATTTATTTGATGACGCGGGTAAAACGGTGCAATTTATTAGATCAATTTCGTTGCGCGATTTTGGTTTGGGTTTGATTATGCGTGAGTTATTGCGGGCGAAGCAACTTGACACGGCGGCGAGAATGACCGAGTTGTTTTCCGACCCGACTACTCGAAACGAATATAAACATCGTCTTGTAATTGCCCAAACCGAATCAAAAATTCCAATTCAATCCGCGATTTCAGTTGAGTTTCCTGAGTCGAGTTTATCGGCTGTCGGCATAAACAATTCCGCCGCGATTCAAGGCGACAAAGATATTTCGCGGAATGTTAGTCAATTGATTCGGTTTGGTTGTTTTGAGGCGGCGGTTGTTGCGGTGAAGCGGATTTCGGATGAGAAGTTGCGGTCAAAATTATTATCGCAGATTGGTCGTGAGTACGTTCTTGTTTTCAATTCTTACTCACGCACAAAAAATCGCAACCGCGTTGTTTCAGAGCGGGCGTTCAACAAAGCGTTAATTATTTCGGAGATAATTTCTGATGTTGATCAGCGAGTGATTTTCACGTTGGCGATAATCAACGCGATTTTGGCGAATAAACGTTACGAGGAAGACGCTGAAATTTTGCAGCAACTTTTCGATTCAGTGTTGAGCGAGGTTGAGAATATTGCGAGCGGCGCGGCGAATGTCGGCAAGGATGATGTTGACGAAGACGGCGATGTTGGTGTTGTTAGCGAAGGTGTTGTGGGCGGAGTTGTGGCAGGCGATTCGTTACGTCAATTGCGGGGCGAGATATTTTCGCAATTGTTATTATCGCGGTTGAATTTTGAGTTATTGCGTGCCGGTGTTGATCGTGTTGATCGAGCGGGCAACGACGGCGGGGACAAGGTTCAAAATGTAGTTGATGAGAATTTGTTGAAGTTATCGGGTAAAGTTATTAGCGAGTTGAAATTGGAGGGATTGACGTTATCGAAGGGACGAGGTTTGGTTAATGTTTCGTTGTTTTTTTTACGTGCGGGGCGTTTGCAAGATGCGGCGGAGGCGGTCAAGTTGGCGGAGTTAGTTGCGGAGGGGTTGAGTAACAGGAGTCATGCGATTGCTATTTTGGTTGATCTGATGCCGATTTACAAATCGCTCAACGACGCAATTTCGTTAAAACGGGTACGGGATCGTGCGATGGGTTTAGCGGTATCATTTATTCCGGCAGGGATTGATTTACGGCATGTCAATGTTACGTGGCGGATGCGGGACATTGAGTTGGATCGGGTGATACGCAAATTGGTTGAGCTTAGTGAGGTTGAGGATTTGATGTCGTTGGCTGCCAATGTGCATGAGCCGATAATATTTGACAGGGTTGTTCGTGTGGTGGTTTATATTTATCTTGACCAGAATAATTTCAACGCCGCCGAGTCCGCCGCAAAAAAACTACGCCTACAAGAATACCGCTTCTCCGCACTACGCGACACAAACCTAATGAAAAACCTAACCAAAACCGAAACCGATAAAAAAAATTAGCACGCAGACAAAGAATCTTAGCAGGAATTTGGAACGCGAAACACGCGAAAGTTTCGCGAAACAGCACAAAAACCAGAATTTCGTGTTATTTCGCGTTTTTTTCGCGTGTTTCGCGTTCTAAAAACTACTTCATGAACGGTTAATTTCTCATTTCCGCAACCTTCCGGCAACTGCTGAAAACGTCTGGAACGTTCCCGCAGGTTTTCCAGTGGCACTTGATCGGAGTTTTTTCTCTTCAGGAGGCTTTCCAGTGGCACTTGATCGGAGTTTTTTTCTTTCAGGAGGCTTTCCAGTGGCACTTGATCGGAGTTTTTTCTCTTCAGGAGGCTTTCCAGTGGCACTTGATCGGAGTTTTTTCTCTTCAGGAGGCTTTCCAGCGGCACTTGATCGGGGGATTTGGAACGCGAAATACGCGAAAAAACGCGAAATTCTGGTTTTTGTGCTGTTTCGCGTTATTTTGTGTGTTTCGCGTTCTAAAAACTACTTCACGAACGGTTATACTCAAGCTGTTTGAAAATTTCCAAACCTGAACACGTAATCGCAACAACATGAAACGGTTGCTCAAGGACGAAA
>JAIRWK010000134.1 GCA_031268995.1 Planctomycetaceae bacterium | reverse complement strand
GGACGTAATATCAATACTTACATTGACTTCTGCATTGCCCAAACCTAACATCGAATTTGTCTTTTTCATTTTCATCTCCATTTAATTTTGTTAAGGATTTGATAAATGTTTGTAAAATTTTATTGTGCCGCAATTCCTTTTTCCGTTGACAAAACGAAAAAATAAACCACTATTTAAAACACAACCAAATAAACCACTATTTAAAACACAACCAAATTCGGCTTGTGCAAAAAACAACTTTGCCCAATAAAAACCAAACCCGCCGTGATTAAACTCCTCCAAATTACCGTACAGAAAATCCTGACGATCCCAGTAATCCGCACGATTATAATACGCTCCTCAAAAAAACACAACCCCAATTTTCTAAAAAATAAAATAATCAGAAAAATTTTTTTCCGCGAGCTGTTGTTATACCGTAGCCGGTAGGGCGATAGGTTTCGCATTACCGGCTGCGGTATAAAAATTATTTCTTTTCTTTTTGGAAAGTTCCGACGGCGCGGGCGATAGCACAGACGGCGATTTTTTTTGCGCCGGATTTTTTTAGCAGTTTTGATATTTCATTGCAAGTTGCTCCAGTTGTTAAAATGTCATCTACCAAAAGTATTCGTTTGCCTCTCAATTGTTTTGTCCGTTTTGGATTGATGACAAAAGCACCTGAAACATTTTGCGATCTTGCCCGATCTGAGAGATGAAATTGTAAAGCAGTCTCGCCAACTCGTTTGACCGCATCCACCACAACCGTAACGCCAAGACCACGCCCAACCTCAACCGCAATCAAATCAGGAGAATTGACCCCGCGCCACCAACGACGCTTCCGATGAATCGGAACCGGAACAACTAAATCAAAAAATCCCCTGACCAACCCGCCCCGCTCCCGCAATAAAAGTGCCGATAACGTCCTCGCATAATACCCCGATTTGTCTGTCTTCATTCGCAAAATTATCGAACGTAATTCGCCCTCATACTCGCCCAAAACAACCGCTCGACTAAATCGAAAATATAAATCCCTACAACGCTTACAATCAGATTTGCCCAAATCAAATTGCTGCCGCTTGCCGCCGCAACGAGGGCAACTATCAACCGCCGACGTTGCCAATAATGACACACAACCCACACAAGGTAATAACGGACTCCAACCAAATACCCCGCCAGAACCACTAACAGAAGAATCCGTTGACGGCACAAAACCTCCGCAAATCGGACAAAGCGGAGGAAAAAGAACATTGAGAACATCCGTAAAAGAAAATAAAAAAGCCATACGCGAAATCCAAATGATTTTTATACCATAGCCGGTAAGGCGATAGGCTTCGCCCTTGAACAACCGCTTCACATTTTGTCAGTTGCTAGAAGGGACAAAAAGGACATTGGGGACAAAGCATCGCCCGAAAATAAAATTATACCGTAGCCGGTAGGGCGATAGGCTTCGCCCTTGAACAACCGCTTCACGTTGTTGCGTTTGCCTAACGCTCTGCGTTGCAGGTTTATCGCAGCTTCAGGAATTTTAAAGTAGCTTCAGTATAACCACCTAAGGCAAAACCGTTTATTGAACATAATGGTCATTTATTTTTGGGCGATGCCTTAGCGGTTATGAATTGAAAGTGGTTTGTATGGTTTTCATGTGGTCGCGGATGGGTAATTTTTGCGGGCAAATTTTTTCGCACTTTCCACACTTCACACAATTCGCCGCCCTTTGTTTTTTGGGCATTGCGTCATACAAGACTTTGTTTATGAGCGCACTTTTATTCATCTGCGTCATGACAAAATGATTATTGTACAACTCAAAATTCAACGGAATATCAACACCGTCAGGACACGGCATACAATACCGACATTTCGTACACTTAATCGGTAACGATTGATCATAAACTCGTTGCAGATACATTATGAAACTAAGCTCGTCTTGCGTGAGAGTTCCGTAATCTTTTCTTGACGCGATTTTTAGATTCTGTTCAAGTTGACTGTAAGCAGACATGCCGCTCAAAACAACCGAAATCTGCGGTTGATCCCAAATCCAACGAAACGCTAAATCAACCGGCTTGTAATCGTTGCCCTCATGCTGATTCCACTCAAATAACTCCGCCATCTTGCCAATCGGTTTGGCAAGACAACCACCCAACAACGGCTCCATCACAACAACAGAAAGCCCGCGATTCGCTGCATAATTGACACCCAATCGACCGGCTTGAATCGATTCGCCAACATAATTGTATTGCAATTGACAAAAATCCCAATAATCATAAGCATCAACCACGTCAACAAAAAAATCATACGAATCATGAAACGAAAAACCAAAATAATCTATCTCGCCAGCCTCCTTCTTTTTCGCACCCCACTCTATCAAACTATTTTTTTGCACCGTACTCCAATACGCACGCTGAATATTGTGCAATAAATAAACATCTATCTTGTCCGTCTTGAGATCGCGGCGTTGCTCGTCAAATATTCTGTCCGCATCGCTTCTGCTCTTGACCTCCCAAAGAGGTAACTTTGTCGCAATAAGCACCTTCTCCCGATAACCGCCTTGCAATATCCTGCCGACAATCGCCTCCGAACAACCATCATGATAAACCTTCGCCGTGTCAATATAATTGATACCGGCATCTATCCCACGCCGAATCATCCGCGAAGCCTCATTCTCAATCACCGTCCCGTCCAACTCGCCGCTAGCCGTCGGTAATCGCATACAACCAAATCCAAGCACAGAAACTTCTCGTTTGTCTTTGCCAAATGTTCTGTAATTCATTTTTTATTTTAAAAGGGTTTAGGGTTAATGTTAAAGTTTAAGGGACACAAGGGACAAATATTTCAATGTCATACCGTAGCCGATAAGGCGATAGGCTTCGCCCCTGAACAACCGCTTCACGTTGTTGTGCTTGCGTGTCCAGCTTCAGGAACTTTAAAACAGCTTCGGTATATTGAACGAAGTGGGAAAATTCATTACTGGTTTCGTTTGTTAGATGTAGTCTTGGAATAGTTCTTTGCTTGGTCTTGGTATTACTAATTCTGATACTAGCAAACCGCGTTGTCTTACGGCTTCGGAGGCGGCGGCAACGGCGGTTGTTACGTCTGAAACGCTACCCGTCATCAAAAGTAATCCCTTGCCGCCAAGTGCCATTGCAATATGCAACCTAAACAACTTAACCTTCGCCGCCTTGCCCGCAACATCCGCCGCAACCAGAACACTTACACCGCTAAACGTCTCAATCAATCCCAAAGAATCAATTTCGCCCTCGTCCAAAACTACCGATTGACCCAACGCCGGAAATATTCCGTCATACGTGTTAGCAACCGATAGCCTGTCAATTACCGCATCACCACCCACACGCTCTGCACAAGCTACAGCGGACTCAACATCACTCACGCCGCCGCTAAAAATTATAAAATACTTGCCGCTGCAAATCGTACGCGCAACCAATAACTCAACTCTCGCTTCTTTGAGTATAGAATCCTGCACCTTGTACCCAATTCCTATACTCGATAACTCCACCGCACCAACTGCTTTGCCCATGTCATTTTCTCCATCTGCACTATACCGAAACCGGTATAAATTTCTACCAAAGCTACTTTGAAATTCTTGAAACTGAACACGAAAGCGCAACAACGTGAAGCGGTTGTCCCGACCATACCGGCTTCGGTATCACACAAATCCGAGCTGCGCCAAATTGCCGGAGTTGGCGTTATTTTTTTGCGACGTTAATTTCAGCACATTGTCCATTGTATCTTGCGACTTGGAAATTAGGGCAACTAATTGATCCCTGTTCTCTTCCCAATCTTCAGACTGAACATTTTCTGAAATCGCTTCATCAAGCAATGATAACTCCTTCATCAATTCGCTAACCGAATCTTTCAAACTCTTGTAGGGTAAATCCGTAACCTGCATTGCGTGTACAATTTCGCCAAATCTGCCCGTTGTAACAGCCCATTGATTCCGCAACCAAAGTAATAACGGCGTGCGGTTAATATAGCCAACCGGTATATCCTCGTCTATCAAAAGAATCTGTTTGGCAGAAACACGACAAAGAAAATTAAATATCACTTGCAACGGCGTGTCAACCGGATAACTAACAATATTTCGCGAAACAAGATCACCAACCGGCTCCTTCCACCGCGTCAAATTGCCGATCAACGGAATAAACGTCATCTCCGAAACCATGCCAATCAACTTGCCAAAACTATTCACAACCGGTAACGCATCAATCCGCGTCTTCAAGAAAAAATCTACCACCGAAGCAACCGTTTCGGTTGCGTTGATTGTCAGGGTGAACGGTGTCATTACATCAGCTGCCGTAACACCGCGAAATAAATCATTTATCCCCGCAACTCTCGCCACATCCGAATCATGAACCAACGTCTCCGTAAAACGTACACAACTATTCCGCCCCGACTCCTTTGCAAAAAGCAACGCTTGATCAGCATGTTCAATCAATTGGTCTAACACCGTCGTATCGTCCTTGCGCTCTGCGACACCAAAACTTGCCGTAATCGGTATATCTGTTGAACCGTGCCGAATCGGGTTGCCCTCGAATTGTTGCCGGATTCGCTCCGCCCAATTCCACGCCGTTTTTTCATTGCAACCGGGCAAAAGTACACAAAATTCTTCACCGCCATAACGACAAATTACATCAGAAGAACGCGAAAAACCACGCAAAATTGATGCCATCTCACGAAGTACCGCATCGCCCGCTTGATGCCCGTGAATGTCATTGACTCGCTTGAAAAAATCACAGTCAAACATCACAACCGAAAGCGGAAACTTATTTTTAATTGACCTGTCCCATGTTACTTGGGCAAGCTCGAAGAACGTTACACGGTTAAGAAGTTGCGTAAGAGAATCGTATTTTGCGGCAAACTCAAGATCAATTTCCAACTTGCGCGTCCGCAACGCAGCCTTCAACCTTGTCATGATTTCTATCCGCAAATCGGACAAACTACCGACAGATTTTTCCACGAAATCATCCGCACCAGACTCAAGACCTTCAATAAAAGATTTTTTACCCGAAAGAGCTGTTAGTAAAAGAATATACGTATAATGCGGCAACACCTTACGCATGTGCAACTGCCTAACTCGCCTGCAAATTTCCAACCCGTCAAGTCCGGGCATAACCCAATCCGTTATAAGAACATCAGGGCAATCTTGCAATATCATTTGAAGACATTGATTCCCATCTGCAGCGGTACGAACATGATGTCCGCCTTGTTCAAGCAAATGCGTCAACAATCGCAAAATAGCCGGATCATCATCGGCAACTAAAACGTTGACCGATGTGAGAGTATTCTCTTCTGATTTCAAAATAAACGTCCCAATAACTTGTTATACCGTAGCCGGTAGGACGATAGGCTTCGCCCTTGAACAACCGCTTCACGTTGTTGCGCTTGCCTAACGCTCTGCGTTGCAGGTTTACCGCAGCTTCAGGAATTTTAAAGTAGCTTCAGTATATTCCACCATATTCAAGCGTAACAATACAACAAACCTCGTACAAAAAACGTACCACAAATGCCAAACAAACCGTGTAAATTTATTGACTTACAGGAACTTCCAAAAACCAATCTTCCACAAGCGGCTTCAACAAAGCTCCAAAAGATTTCATACCGAAGCCGACATGGGCGAAGCTTGTCGCCAATGCCTATAGCTACGTAGTCGGGCAACGATTGTATCATAAAAAAGGATCAGTACAAGATACCGATCAAATATACTCAAGCTGTTTCAAAATTTCTGAAGCTGAACACGCAAGCGTAGCATCGCGAAGCGGTTGTTCAAGGGTGAAGTCCACCGCCCATACCAGCTCCGATATAACACGAAAGGTACGAAAAGGGGAAGAAAAATTTTTTAAAAACTTTTACTAAACTTTTCGTGCTTTTCGCTTTTTTGTGCCTTTCGTGTTTAAATTTCTCCCATTCGCGTAACATTCGCACTTTTCCCGTTAAAAATTCCCCTCTAAAAATAACTGACAAATCCGAATTGCCTGTTGTACGCGGTGATACCCTTCTTGTTTTAATTTATTGGTGTATTAGAATGGGCGGTCATAAATTAGGAAATTTAGATCGCAAGTTTTTACCTTCGTCCATTTAAACACCATCCGGCTTGCCGGTTAAATGGGCGGCAAAAGATACTCTGAAGCATGCGTTTCCCGAAAGGGGGCGTTATGCAGAGTACTTGCGGGTTTCGGGGTGCGTGTTGGTACGCGCGCGTCGCGACGCTATTGTGCGTTGCTCTTCAGTGGTGTGAAGGTGAAATCCGTTTGGGGTAACGTAACGTTCCCGTTTTTTATCTTTTTTTTGCGCAGAAAAAAACGCTACATGTCTTGTCTTTCTGTTTCCAACTAATACTAGGGCTACTTTAAAATTTCCGAAGTGGCACTCGATACTTGTTCAATATACCGTAGCCGGTAAGGCGATAGGATTCGCCCTTGAACAACCGTTTCACGTTGTTGCGCTTGCGTGTCCAGCTTCAGGAATTTTAAAACAGCTTGAGTATAATGAAACCTACCCATCGCTTCGGCTTCGGTATAGCAGAAAATACAGAACAATGGAATCCTCGCGTACTTATCCTCAAGTTAAAGAGCGTATAGATGCTCTTGTTACTGAACTTATT
>JAIRWK010000110.1 GCA_031268995.1 Planctomycetaceae bacterium | reverse complement strand
CGGCTGGATCACCTCCTTTCTAAGGATTCTTAGAAAACGTTGGTTTTGGTAACAAAGCTAACAAAATAAATACGGAGACGATCCTCACCTCAACCTGTCAATTCATCACCCGCCAGTTTCAAAGTGTGAGAGTTTGGCTAAAAATGTCGCGGTGTCGTGGCATGTTGGTTGTATTGTTTAATGTTAAACTGCGAAAGAAGGAAAGGGACGATCATGATTATGATTAAAAGGTTTTGCTACGTGCTTGTGGTGACCATCGCGATTTTTGTCGGTACGAAGTGCATCACGCATGAGATGGTGGATACTGACCGAGGTCAATTGGGTGGAACTTCTTGCGATCAAAAGTTGGGTTCTAGGGTTTGTTCAAGAGCGGCATTTTGTGGTAGTTATAAGTACTGTGTAAACAATGCTGCTACGGGTAACAACATTAAGGATTGTGTTTATCAGGAGACTTCAGACGCGAACAAGCAGTGCTATTCGGCTGAAAATGATACTTGCAGACAGGGGCTCCAGAGAGTTATTCAGTACAGTAATAATTGCGAATGAAGGTTGTGATACACCGAACTGGTACGGTGTGTCGTTGCGGTTGCATGCCTGCCCATGTGGACCAAACTGCCTAAACCCAATCGTAGTGCGTGTGCAGGGGGGATTCTTCGATGTTTTGTAGTTGTTAGGGATTGGGGTTGCCGGTTTGCATAAGTGCATAACACATTGCGTCGCCGTGAAGTGTTCTGTTCCTCCGAAATTGAGGCATGCGGAGAATTGGGCTGACCTGCTGTGTGAGTATATGAAGTGTGTACCGTAGCTCGTTGTGGTGTTTCAAGGTTGTGTTGTAGTGGGGTCTCGGTTTCCAATTGTCGTTTTAAGTGAGGTACTAAATTTCGCGAGTACGTAGAACACATGCCGTAACGTACTACGATTTCCTTAAACCGAAATGTATTCAGGTGCTAACGGGGGACATCTGAGACGTTAGTGGTGGCTTGGTGCCGTTTGTCCCCAAAGGCGGGAGTGTTTGTTGTGCGTAGTACGAGTGTACAGAAAAAAGGTTGTGTAGGTGCTTTGTGTAAAATTCTCCATTGTGTGGTGTTTTTTGCTTGTTCGATGTTGTCGGCGAGCGACCATATTTCGCTGGAGGAAGCGATTAACGGGTATGAAAGGTACTTGCGTTCTTTGATGCCATTGGTTCTCGAATTTGAGGAGACCGTTGGCAACGAAGACAGTGTAGGCAAAGTAAAAAGCAATCTAGAAAGGACAATGGGGTATGATGGTAGTAATTTTATAGTTCGTTCAAGATTAATGAACGATTCAAGAAAATATCGGCATGAGTTTTCGTATCATAACGGGCGTTTGTTACTTGTTTACAGGTCTTTGTTACCCGATGACGAATTGTCCTTGATTTCGTGGCTTAATCCCACGGCAGATGACATAGATTTTGGAAAAAATTACAATTATTTACCCAATTTGCTTGGTTATTTTGCCTTCGATAAGGTTGGTGTTTATGATTATATTCCATCCGTTTTAAAAAAATATCCGAATAACATTACTATAAAGCAAGAGACACCCGCATCGCAAGTTGTGATTACAATGACAATTAAAGATATCCTCTTTGAAATAGTGTTTGATAATGGCATAAATTTTATGCCAATAAGATACAAACTGGTGCGAAAAAATAATTTCTCGCAACTGGTCTCAATGCAGATGTATTCCTGCGAGTGTGTTTTTGAAAATTATAGAAGTAATTTTCCAAAAAGGTATTTGTATTCTGCGGTATATGCTACCGTTGGTGAAGACGGTAGACAAGGCAAAGTTGAATTTTCCCGCGATGTTACTTTCAGAAAAGTTAGTATAAATGTGTCGCTTTCAAAGTCGGATTTTGAGATAACAGAACCGGTTCCAAACTATACCGAGGTTTTCATGCAGGATGCCCCGCAAGTTAAGTATGTTTGGCTTGATGGCAAGATTGTTCCATATACAGATGAGCTTGCGATGGCACAGCTTCGTGGTCACAAATTCATGCCAGGTGTCAATGAGTCAAGATTTTGGGTAATGGCGGTTGGAATACTAATGATAACAATTGCTCTTGGATTTAAAATCAGGGGATTTTTCTATAACAATAGACAGAAGAAAGATAATTGAAGTGTACCGTATTATAGCTGTAGTGGTGGTTTTTTCATTTTTTTCTCTTTCATCGTTTGCTGATGACAAAATGGATGTTCGGGATTTGCCGGATTTGAGAAATGTTATTATATCCGGTCCTTATTGTGGCGTTTATTCGCTCGCTGTATGTCTTGATACGTTTGGTAGAGACTATTCATTACAGGACCTATTGCATCCTGATTACATTGGTTCTTTTCGTGGCAGTTCCAGTAGTGAACTGATAAAAGCAGCAAAGAGATATGGTATTTACGGGAGGTGTTACGTAAATGTGCGGTGGCAACAACTCAAGGAAGTTAAGGAACCGATGATTCTTCACTTTCGTAGTAATGGCAATAGTAAATTTGACCATTGGGTTGCTTTTCTCGGCATGGAAGGAAACCATGTACGAATTCTTGATGTTCCTCATGGAATTGCCCACTTGACAGTAGCAGAACTTCTTGCTCAATGGGATGGTACAGCCATACAACTTTCCCAAAATCCCATCAGGAATGAACCAGTTAATCAGTCTATTACGGATTACATTTTTGTCGTTTTGTTTGTTGTAGGTATTTGTTCATTGTACAAGAGGTTTTTTCGGATAAATAACGAAATACACGTGTCGACATTTTCTATTTCTATCTTGAGATATTGGCGAAAACTTTTGTTAAATTGTGCTTTGTTGTTGGGTGTATGTGTGTTTATTGCTGTTACTTATCACGTATTGAGTCCTATTGGTTTTTTGAAAAATCCTTCAGCTGTTGCTGAGGTAACACGTCGTTATTATGTAGTTGGCGTTCCAGAAATCAGTCTTAACGAAATGCTTGTAATATCTACAAGAGATGCTATTATTTATGATACTCGGTACTATCGCGATTTTGAACGCGGTGCTATTACCGGTGCAATGAATCTGCCGATTAACTCTGATATAGCGGAACGCAGATGGATATTGCAGGGAGTTGATAAGACACAAAAAATTGTTCTTTACTGTCAAAGTTCTGGATGCGGTTTTTCTGATGAGATGGTATCTTTTTTGAAATTCAATGGTTATCATAATCTTTCAATTTATCGTGGAGGTTATCGAGAATGGATGGACTATCACAAAAAACAGTAAGTTACCAACAGTTAGTTTGGGGTTTATTCGATTTTCTGTTGACATGGTTTTTGGGTATCGTTTTGTTAGTTGCGGCGATTCCTCATTTGGTGAACCCTTATTATTTTTTGGGTTCAGTCTATGCTTACAAACTTGTTGATCCTGGAGTTGGGCAGTTGGTTGCGATTTTGTTTCCGTTTGTTCTTTTAGTATTGGCGATTCTTTTATTAGCACGGATATTAATTGATACGACTCATTTAGCGTGTGCGTTTTTATTTTTGTGTTTCGCTGTGGTACAGACAATTGCGTTTTTACGTGGTCTTGATATTTCTTGTGGCTGTTTCGGACCAGAACATGAAACAACAATAGGATTAAAGACACTTTTTTTTGTTTATTCTCTATTGCTTTTATCTATTACTCGAAATATTTTTTGCTTTTTTAAAATATGGAAATCACGGAAGTGAGACTTCCGGTGTTAAAGAGGAGGAAGGTGGGGATGATGTCAAGTCCTCATGGCCTTTATGTCTAGGGCTGCACACGTCCTACAATGCCACACACAGAGGGACGCGAACTTGTGAAAGTGAGCAAATCC
>JAIRWK010000108.1 GCA_031268995.1 Planctomycetaceae bacterium | reverse complement strand
CGGCTGGATCACCTCCTTTCTAAGGATTCTTAGAAAACGTTGGTTTTGGTAACAAAGCTAACAAAATAAATACGGAGACGATCCTCACCTCAACCTGTCAATTCATCACCCGCCAGTTTTTCAAGAAGTTGTTTGTTAAAAAGTTTGAATTAAAATTTAAGGTGAAATATGAAAATTAGTAACTTCTGTTGGATTTTGGTCGTTTGTTTTTCGTTCACTAACGTCAGTTTTGCACAGACTATTAACCCTGTTATGGCAACTATGGATGTTTTGTTTAAAGATGGTGGAAACGACCAGTGTGTTACAGTACTGTTGGATGGACTTTGGTTACCAGCGAATAGCGGTTGGGATAACCGTAACACCAAAGCGGGTAGCAAAATTGAGCATGTTGATACTACGTGCTCTTTTCCTCTTAATCAGGGGGGATTTACAATTACCGCGGATAAAGTTAATGCTTATTGGGATGCTCAATATTTGTCTGCGACTCGAATAGGGGAGCCGGGTTGGGCTTCTAATTGTTATGGTTACTCGACAGGATTGGGCTATTGGGTACAGAAAAATGGGTATTCGGTCGTATTGAGTGATGACTGGCAACAATGTACACAGATGGCGGATGTCAGTGAAGGTTGCACTCGCAACGATGGCGATGACCACTCTATCAAAATAACCAAGGTTGCTCCCGCAAATGAGAATATGTATCGTGTGGTGTGGGAGACAATAGAAAAACAAGCTTACGCGGGTACCTATAAGAAAGTTTACTCACTACCTGGCGGGGCGAACATAGGCTATAACGGTACTTATAGACCCAAGTAGCGTGGTTATGATTTGGAAAAGTTGTACACTGCTGTTGTTGTTGGCTCTTGCTGTCGGTGATAGGTGTTAGCAAGGAAGTGAGTGGTGTATAGAGCGTGCCGTTTTTGACTATATTGAAGTCAATATTCTTGTTTGTGATTGGTTAGTGGCGTTATTGCGAGTGTCATTTGGTTTTTGAGAACAATTGCCAATTGTGGTGCCGTTCCTGTTTGCCGCTAACCAGTCCCATATCTTTGGTTAGTGATCGGTGGAACTTCGGAGAATGTGGTTTGGGAATATGGGTAGGAGTGGCCGCTAATGCCTGTAGTTGGGGAAATTCGTCATATACGTTGAAATATTTGACGGGAGATAGTCTGTATTTGTGAGGTTAGTGTCATGAGAAGAAATGTTTGGATTGTAGTCATTGGCGTAATCGTTACGGTAGTTATCCAGATTTGTTTGCGATCGTATCAAAAGCCGATAAAACCAGTGGAAACATTTGATCAATCGGTACAAAAACGGATTGAGAATCATTTGGGTAAAATTAGTGAAAAGACTTTGAAAGAGTCTTTGGCTATGCTCGTAAAGATGGAATTCTATACTGGCCAGGTAGCTTTATTGGTCATGGTCGGGTATTTCCGATCAACGAGGAGTCGCGTTATCAGAAAAATATTTATACGTTGGATACCATACTGAGTAATCGCGTGTTTCGAAAATGTTTTTATGAATTGAGCCAAATACCCAAAGACGAAGCTACTGATATTATGAATGTGGAGATGAAACAAACTCTTCTGGCATATCGTAGTAAATATGATGATATTATCGCAGATTGTCATAAAGATGTTTCGCGTGGTCTGGCATTTCAAATGTCAGACTCTCGCGATGGTAAGCCAACCTTTTCAGGGTTGAGATACAAGATTTTTGCTTTGATTTTAATTTCTGAATCACTTGGTCTCACCGGATGTCACGAAATCATCGTTGATGTTGCTAAATTAGCGATTAGACAAAAAGATGAAATTCAAAAGTTCAGTGATCAACTGCTAAAGTTTTCACTCATTGATAAAGCATCCCTTTGCAACTGTTATGTTCTGTCTGCGGGTTTGTATGGGACATGCCATGATAAGAATAGACCAGAGTTAGCTTCTTTATCGTCTCGTTATGTTAAACGCGATTTAGTTGACTATTCCGCATCTGCGACTGAATACGATATTTTGGTTCGCGACGGTCTTGTAAAGCCGAAGCCCAATAAAGGGTTTATTGGCGTTTATCTTTTTAAGCAATCAACGGATGATGATGATGATGTCGTAACACTGGTAAAGTTTTAAACAACGGGGGTGTTATCGGTAAGTGTCAGTACTTTGTCTCGTTTCAGTCTTTGGGATGCTATAAGGCATTACGTTGTGTATTTTTTGTGTTTACATGATTCGACAAGCTCAATTTTTAGTGTTGGTGAAGCACTGGAGTTTTGTCGTCGCTTAAAACGTATGTTCCCCCTTTGGTAGGGTATATCGGTATCTACACATCTTTTTGGTATTTTTGGTAAAGTGTGCGGGTTTGTGAATTGTGTTTTTGAAAAAATTGTTTGTGTTTTGTCGAAAATAACCGTGTTACTAAAAAATTGCACTTGACTCGCACTTGACGAATTATAGTAGCGAAAATGTAAGTCAACAGCAATTTTAAATTTTACTTTTTTTAAAATTTTATCTTGTACAACTATTTTGTTTATTTTTACACACAATTCATTGCCCAGTTTTAACATATTGCCCACCCTGTCAAAAAGATGTATAGATACCGATGCTTTGGTAGGGTGTTCAAAATTTGATTTTTCCACAATAAATTTATTTCAGCAACAGCTTAATTTTCAATTGTTTCTGTCTTATTCAATCCGATATTTGACGAAAAACAATTTTTAGCACATTTTTGGACATTTTATTGTTTGTAAACATTTAATTGAAAATATATTACAAATCATCAATGCCTCCAAATTGGCAATGTGGAAAATTCCAAATTCTGAACACCCTACCTTAAAGGGTAGGGCGTTCAAAATGTGTTTTTTACCTGTCGCCCAAACGAAGCTGCCAATAATTTGTAACATATTTATTGTTAAATTGTTATAAATAAATAGTCCTCAAAATTTGTGCCAAAAATCGCTTTTCGTCAAATATTAGTCGATATTAGTTTTTTTCTTTGGAGGATACATTGGGGCAATAAGCCGTTACGGAAATAATTTTTTTGAAAATCTGCTCCACAAAATTCCAAATTCTGAACGCCCTACTGGTATGGGCGGCAGGCTTTGCTCTTGAACAACCGCTCCGCGATGCTACGCTTGTGTGTCTTTAAAGTGGAAGCTATCAAGAAATTGCTAGTAGCGATTAAACGAAAATATGACCTCATTTTCTTAACTAAACAATCTCCAGTAGCAACTAGTGAAAAAACACCAATTTCATTACCTCATTAAACTGGTTTTGTGCGGACGTGAAATAATCAACAAATGGTTGAATGTGGGAGGATTCATTTGCTACTGAGGTTGTTTTGTTAAAAAAATTAGGTGAAAAAGAAGTTTTTGGAAATTCCCTAAAGTTATATTCGATCTGTTAAAATTCCCGAAGTTGCGATATACCGAAGCCTGCCGACCATTACAATTCCCAACCTTTTCGGCGTGGGTCGCTGAGTAGTTTGTTAGCTTCTTCATTGTCGGTTTTCATTTCTGCGGCATTCGATGTGATTTTTTTGCCGACACGGAACGCTACTCCACCAAGCAAAACCGTTTCCGTCAACTTGCCGGCAGAATCAAAATCGCACGTCGTATCGCCGCCGTTTTTGATTGCGTTAAGCCAT
>JAIRWK010000038.1 GCA_031268995.1 Planctomycetaceae bacterium | reverse complement strand
AAATGAAATAGACGAAAATTTCATTTTCAACTCTTTCGTATCTTTTCGTATTTAAAATTCACCTCTGTGAACTCTGTGTTCTCTGTGGTTGATAAAAATTCCATCGACTGAATAGTTACCGTTTTTTTATCGAAAAATATTTTTTGAGGGACATAAGGCATCGCCCTGAAATAAAATTACCATTAATGCTCTAAAGTAAAAAGAATCAGCACGCAGATGGCGCAGATTTTGAGAAGACGTTCGCAAGATCAGAAAATAGAATCTGATCCGCGATTATCCTTAAAAAATCTGCGTTATCTGCGTGCTGATTTTTTAATGGACAGAGTATAATTGAAGCAGTTTTTGGAATTTCCTTGTAGTTATTTACTTTTTGTTATTCCGTTTTTTGGGAGATTGCATTGGTGCAAGATGTAGCGGGCGTAGTTTAGTAGTAAAATTTGAGTTGACAGGTTGTCCTCGAATTTGCAATAGCCCGCGGCTACAAACGAAGCTCCGCCTATCGCTAAACCGCTCCGGCCATTCATACTACAAGTAACATTGTCAAGAACAATATTAGTCGCCCCATTGACCGCCGAAATACCGTCAATTTGATAACCTTGAATCGTTAAATCGTGAATTTTTATATTTGTTGCCTGAATTACTGATATTCCCGACCTACGCTCACTATACGATAAATCATAATCCCCAACAATCATCGGTGAACGACCAGTCTCCGCCCTAAAATAAACATATCCGCGAAAAATACACCAACTGCTCGCCTCCAATCTCGGTAACTTGACCGCACCCGCTGCAACTTTGATACGCTTCAACGGCTTCCCGCCCTGCAAAATATGAAAATACGTAACATCCACATTCGGTAACGTCAGCCGAAATCGAAAAATCTCATCCTTGTAAAATTCCCACACATCAATCGGCAACGACTCCATCCCATCCAATACCGCACCACGCCCCTCAATAATAAACGAAAGATCACTACTTTGACCACTTACATTTTTGCCCGATAACGTTATCGATTCCTTGTACGGTTTGGTTGGGTCTAACACAAGCCTGTCACCACGCCGTACTAATTTTAGTCCTTGCTTTATCGTCTGCACAGGTCCGTCTTGCGCTCCAGAGCTTTGCTCGCTCAAACCGGAATTTTTGTCATCACCTAAAGAAGAATTGACAAAAATATCCCGCCCGTAAATCATCGGACAACCATAAAAGTACACAAAAAATAATACAACTAACGTAAATTTGAAAATCACTCTCATATTGTACAAAAAATGTTTAAATGGATATTAGGCATCACCCTGAAATAAAATTACTGTTAATGCCTTAAAGTTAGGGGTGGTTTTATGCTATACCGTAGCCGGTAAGGCGATAGGCTTCGCCTCTGAGCAACCGCTTCAAGTTGTTGCGCTTGCGTGTCCAGCTTCAGGAATTTTAAAACAGCTTGAGTATAGTATGCGTTCGGTGTTGGAAAGTTTCTCTTAGACACTCACCACTTGCCACTTTTGGTTTTTGGAAAATTATTTTTTGGGCGATGTCTTAGGAACATGACGGGCAACAAGGGATGCTGTGTTGTGTTGTTTAAAGTGATCGGGCAATATCTTTTGCCCAGTATGTTAATATAATGCTTGCACCGGCTCGTGAAATTGCGGTCAAAGTTTCCTGCACAATCAATTTTTCGTCAATCCATCCTCTTTCTGCTGCGGCTTTTACCATGCTATATTCGCCTGAAACGTTGTAGGCTGCGATTGGGATTCCGTCAAAATGTTCTTTAGCTAACTTGATTATGTCCAGATATGCCAAAGCAGGTTTTATCATTATGATGTCTGCGCCTTCGTTTATATCGAGTTGGATTTCGCGCAATGCTTGTGCGGCAGATGCTGCGGGATCCATTTGATATGAACGTCTGTCACCTGATTTCGGCGTACTCTCCGCAGCTTCACGGAAAGGTCCATAAAACGCACTCGCGTACTTTGCCGAATAACTCATTATCGGAATATTCTCAAACCCCTCACCATCCAATCCACGCCTTATCCAACCAACCATCCCGTCAATCATCGCACTCGGCGCAACCATATCAACTCCAGCTCGCGATTGAACTATCACTTGACGTACTAGATTTTCAAGCGTCGCGTCGTTGTCAAGTTCGGTTTTGCCACTAGAATCCTCACGCAAAACTCCACAATGACCATGTTCGGTATATTCACAAAAACAAACGTCCGAAATCACAAGCAACTTGTCTTGACTTACATCCTTCGCAACACGTATCGCTTGTGCAATTATTCCCGTATCGCTCATCGCGTCACTGCCGATTGCGTCCTTGACATCAGGTATCCCGAACAAAATCACACCGCCCAACCCAAGACTCACCGCCTCCGAAATCTCTTTGGCAAACTCGTCAAGCGATAATTGAAATTGATTCGGCATAGAAGGGATCGGTTGACGAATTCCTTTGCCCGACCTTACAAACAAAGGTAATATCAACCGCTCCGGCGAAATAAAATTCTCTCGTACTAACTTGCGTAAAACCGAATTAAAACGTAAACGCCGCATACGCACCGTAGGAAACGAAACAAATGTCATGTTTTATATTTAATGTGTTGAATTAAAGAACAAAAATTAAAAGATCGTTTGAACAAAAAACAAACATACCTATTTATGTACGTTATATATCATTCGATTTTCTTGTCTGCTTCGATCAAATTCTCAATTTCGGATGAATTATTATTATCAGCGGGCGCGGTATTGTTTTCGGGCAAATCATTAGTCGGCGGTTCAGTAATCAGTTCTTCCCCAAATTCAACCGGAATCAAATTCGCATCCGACATCGACAAATAAATCCACAACATGACTTGGTATCGGTATCTTTGGTTGTTGTATATTTCGCTTTTATCACCTGTTCTTACGTCGTGATTGTCCGATCTAAATTTTTCCTCCATTGGCGAAACAATCGACGAATCACGCACCAACGACGTAAAACTCATTGATCCGCCCTGTGTTGCCGCCAACGTCAATGTTGTCAACATCATGTCTTGTGATTTCGGCGCGTTGCGGCAGAGCCATCCTATTTGTCCAAACCAATCTATCTTGTCCGTATGCCAACCCTCAATCGCTTGCAATTGTAAACGCGAAGGAACTACCGACTTGACCGTCAACTCAAGTTTATTTTGCTTTCTTGCGAGTGCTTTATTGGATTCGTTCAATGAATATTGCGAATAAAATCCATGACCAACCCAACCAAGAATTAACAAAAATACCACAGCTATCGCTAAATTTGCAAAAATACGATAGCCGATTCGTTCCTGTTTTCGTTTCGGATTGCAAAAATCAATATCGCTCGAAACATTGCGTCCAACACGCACAATCGAACCAATAAGCGCAATATAACGTTCAGGATCATGAATTTTACCTGTTTTTAATTCGCTTTGGAGTTTTGCGGAAGTCTTCACCAAATCGCTCTTCACACCAAGCATTTTTGAACCCGATGACTTCGGATCAGACCAAGCATCAAACATCTTGACCGGCACGCCAAGAGTATCAGAAATTTGCCTAGCTAAATCCGCAAACCGCGAATCCTTGCCGCAAACGACAATATCGTCAACCGTAACGCCTTGAATTTCGTTGCGAACCGCGATCATCGTTCTGCGCAACTCAACAGCTAACACCGCAACAAAATCAGGATTAGAAACATCATCAGGCGAAATAATTTTAGGTGAACGAATAAACACAGGCTCGCCGTTGTGCAAAACCGTTTGGGCAATTTCCTCCTCGTCAAGCTCAAGAAGTAAAACCGTCCGCGTCGGATTAAATTCATCAGAAAACTTCCACAAATACGCCGACTCACAAGGACGCAATAAAATACGCCGTAAATTGAGACCGGATTCCTCACAAAACTTGCTTATCTTCTGAAACAATTCACGCCGAATCGTTGACGCAAGTAAATGAACCGGCGAATTATTGTGATTAGCGGTTCTTGTGGTTTCGTGTGGAGTTGATTCGCGGTTCGGGTTATTCGTGCGGCTTGACGAACTAAAAACAGACGGAAAAAGCGCACTACGCGAAATATTCGCAAACTTATTCGTTACAAAAAAATCAAGAGGTGAATTTTGATCATAAGCATTAAATTCCTTGACCGCTTGAAATCGCACCAAATCACAAAGCTCATCAACCGGAACAGGAGGAAACAACATCGGTCGAACCTCAACATCAGAACGATTAAGCAACACAATCGCTTCAACCTTGCCAAGCCGATGTTTCTGTATAAATTGGCGCAATTGGTCTTTGATAGGCAGACTGTTTTCGTTTTTGGGCAATATAAATTGTGCAACATGTTCAAATACAATTGATGCACCTTGCACCCGCGCCTCCAAAAGACGCAACCGATCATTTTCCCAAGTCAATGTAACCCAATTCGCCATAATAATTCTCCAAATAATAAATGCCCAAATAAAACATCACACCAAACCATTCTTAATATACTCAAGCTGTTTTGAAATTCCTGAAGCGGAACACGCAAGCGCAACAACGTGAAGCGATTGCTCAAGGGCGAAGCCTATCGCCCTACCGGCTGCGGTATACAAATAAATTTTGTGATCAAATTGTCAAAACACAAGTTACACATTGTAGCTGTTTATTATTTTTTTACTACTGAGGGCAAAAAGAAATTTTTCGTATCTTTTTTAAATGACAATGGGGACACTAGGGACAAAATAAACGTTCACTCAAGAAAACTTCCAATTTATAACTGAACTTTTGCAAAATGGCATTTCACAGTATAAATCAAAGGAGTTGAAGCATCAAAAAACGCCAAATTTTATTGTATTATCGTATCATATATTATTTTTCAAAAATTGATG
>JAIRWK010000003.1 GCA_031268995.1 Planctomycetaceae bacterium | reverse complement strand
GGAGGCAAAATTAGTTCGCATTCAAGACAATAAGGTATGGCTTCAACTAAAAAACGGACAAACCGGATCAATGAACATCGAATTACTATCAGAAAACGATCAAAAATTAATAAACCAATTAGAAAAATAGTAACAGTTCACACTCTTTTTTGTGATTGTATATCGTAACAGCTAATGAAATTCATCTTTTTCAGACAGAATTGTTAGGATTTTATCTTATCCTGTATTTCCTATTTATTCTGCTATCCTGTTTAATTTTTTTGACAAGATAACAAGATAGCAGGATTGTTAGGATTTTATTATATCCTGACAATCCTGTTATCCTGTCTTAAAAAGATGAATTTCATAGTAGCTTCGGTATGAAGGCGCATTGTGTACCGAAAGCCGGTATGTGCGGTAGGCTTCGCATTTGAACAACCGATTCACAATGTTTCGATTTTGTGTGCAGCTCCATGAATTTTAAAATAGCTTGAGTACATACATTATATAGGTAACTTCCCAAAACCTCATTTTCGCTTATAATTCTCTCCGACAAAATAACCTCAGTAACCAATGAATCCCTCCACACTCAACCTAATTATACCGGCTCCGGTATATTTTTAAAAATTCCCATAAATCAAATATTGACAGATGACGAAATTTATTTTTGTAACGGGCGGTGTTGTTAGTTCGTTGGGCAAGGGCTTAACTTGTGCGTCGATTGGGATGTTGCTTGAGCATCGTGGTCTTAATGTGAGGTTGCAGAAATTTGATCCGTATATTAATGTCGATCCGGGTTTGCTTTCGCCAGCTCAACATGGTGAAGTTTATGTTCTTGATGATGGTACGACGGCGGATTTGGATTTGGGGCATTATGAGCGTTTTACGAATACGAAGTTGACGTGGTATAGTAGTTGGACGACCGGTCAAATTTATCAGCGTGTTTTTGAAAAGGAAAATCGCGGCGAATACGGAGGCGCGACCGTTCAAGTAATTCCGCATATTACGAATGAAATTAAACAATGTATAATGCGTCTTGGCGGTTCTGATACTGATGTGGTGATTACGGAGATTGGCGGTACGGTTGGTGATATTGAGAGTTTGCCGCACATGGAGGCGATACGTCAATTTGCTCTGGATGTGGGCAAGGAAAATTGCCTGTATATTCATCTTACGTTAATTCCATTTCTCAACGCGGCGAAAGAATTGAAAACCAAACCGACACAACACAGCGTCGGTCAATTACGCCAAATCGGAATCCAACCGGATATTCTTATCTGTCGTACTGAAGTTTCTTTATCGCAGGAAGAGCGAGCGAAAATAGGGTTATTTTGCAATATTTCAACCGATGCGGTGATTGAGGAGAAGGACAAAGATTTTTCAATTTATGAAGTGCCGTTGAGTCTTACTGAGAACAAGTTGGATCAATTGATTGTTGACAAGTTACGTATTGACAATGCTTCTTTGCTTGATCTTTCGGATTGGCGTGAGTTGGTGAGCAAGTTACGTAATCCGCAGCATGAGATTACGGTTGCGGTTGTTGGCGAGTTTGCGGGTTATCGAGATGCGTACAAATCGACTTACGAAGCGATTGAACATGCGGGAGTTCAATACAGTACGCGGGTTAGAGTTATTTGGAAGCCGAGTCGCGAGGTGTTGCAGGCGAATGCGAGGTATGAATTGGGTAAGGCGAATGCGATTATTGTTTCGGGGAGTTTTGGCGAGTCTGAGATTGACGGCAAGGTTGATGCGGTGCGTATTGCGCGGGAGGGCAATATTCCGTTTCTTGGTATTGGGCTTGGGATGCAATCGGCGATTATTGAATTTGCGAGAAATGTTATTGGGCTTGACAACGCAAATTCTACAGAATATGACAAGGACACACCGCATCCGGTGATTTCGCTTTTGGACGAACATCGCACTTATATTCGCAATGGCGGCACGTTAAAGATTGGCGCGGACACGACGGTATTTAAGGTTGGCAGTTTGATTCATACGGCTTATGGTAAAAATCAACTTGCGTATGAAAGGTTTAGGCACAGATACGAATTTAACAATCAATACCGCGAACAACTAGAACGCAGCGAAATGCAAATCACAGCAACAAGTCCCGACAGCTTATTGGCGCAAGGCGTAGAGTTACCGAATCACAATTGGTTCGTCGGCGTTCAATATCACCCCGAATTTAAATCCCAACCAACCAAACCTCACCCACTATTCAACGCACTAGTAAACGCCGCCATTAAAACTATCAAAAAACAATAAAAAATACACCAAAGGAGAATTCTTCAAAACCTCATTTTCACCTACATTTTTTTAACAAAACAACCTCAGTAGCAAATGAATCCCCATACATACCAACCTCATTATCTCATTTGAATATTTGTTGATTATTTCGCGTCCACACAAAACATGTTTAATGAGGTTGGTGTTTTTAAAAATCATTTTGTCGTTGGCTGTGGGGGCAACCATTGCAATTGCCCGTGTGAGGTTAATTCCCGCATCGGAGCGACCGCAAGGGGTACGTCCTTACAACGTGGTTGTTTAATTTTTAATTGAGTGAAAATGAGATCATATTTTCGTTGAAGAGTTGGTGAAAGTGTCATGATCATTGTTATAGTATGGGCTGTAGGTTTTGTCCATGAACAACTGCTTCACATTGTTACGATTGCGTGTTCAGTTTCGGGAATTTTAAAACAGCCTGAGTATAGAACATCCCTAAAATAACATCTTAAAATATTTTTTGTACAAAATTATGAGTGATATTTCAATAACGAATGATAATGACGACAACATCGAATTGTCTAAACAATACGATCCGGCGGCGGCGCAATTGCGTTGGGGTAAGTATTGGGAGGACTTGCAATTGTTTCAAGTTAAACCGAACGCAATTCATGCCAGTTCAAAAGGCGCGTATTGTGTTGTGATTCCTCCGCCGAATGTTACCGGCGCGTTACACATCGGACACGCACTTAACAACACTCTCCAAGATATAATAATCCGCATGAAACGAATGCAAGGTTACGATGCTCTTTGGATTCCGGGAGTTGATCACGCGGGCATAGCAACACAAGCGGTTGTTGAGCGTCGGCTTTTTGAAGATGAGAAGTTGACGCGGCATGATATTGGGCGTGATGCGCTTGTTGCGCGGATTTGGAAATGGAAAGATAAATATCAATCGCGAATAATCACTCAACTCAAATCTATGGGTTGTTCATGCGATTGGAGTCGAACGCGGTTTACGCTTGATGAGATTTGTGCAAAGGCGGTGCGTCATTTCTTTTTTCGGCTTTTTGAACAAAAACTGATCTATCGCGGTAAACGACTCGTCAATTGGGACACTTATCTGCAAACAGCGGTAAGTGATGACGAAGTTTTTCACGAAACGGTTGTCGGGAATTTTTGGTACATTGAATATCCGGTTGTCGAACCGAAAGCCGATGAGCCTGAATTTGTACTGGTTGCGACAACAAGACCGGAAACGATGTTGGGCGATACGGCGGTTGCGGTTCATCCTGATCCTGAAGCGGCGATGGACAAAGTGATTGTTGATTTGGCAAAACGAATTGAAACAGCAGGAGAGAAAGAAAAACCGGACTTGCAAAAAGAACTTGACGAAATCAAAAAACTCAAATCATCCGATCATATTGCAATCCTAAAAAAACTTGTCCAAATGGCGAAAGCGGGTTGTCGCTTAAAATTACCTTTGACTGACAGAGTTATTCCGTTAATTGTTGACGGTTGGGCAAAACCGGAGAAGGGAACCGGTTGCGTCAAAATTACGCCGGCGCACGACCCGAATGATTACGAAGTCGGCAAACGTAACGATTTGCCTATGATAAATATTCTGAACAAAGACGGCACACTAAATTCCGAAGCGGGACAATACGCAGATTTGAAGATCAAAGATGCACGGGCAAAGGTTGTTTCGGATTTGGAAGCGTGTGATTTATTGCATTCGGTTGAGGAGCGAGTGATAGAGCTTGCCCATAGCGACAGATCGAAAACGCCGATTGAGCCGTTTCTGCATGATCAATGGTTCGTCAAGATGGAATCGCTTGCACAATCCGCAATCGATACAGTACAAAACGGCGAAGTAAAAATTTTTCCCGAACGTTACAAAAAAGGTTACATTGACTGGTTGAGTGAAAAACGCGATTGGCCCATCGGACGACAACTCTGGTGGGGACACCGAATCCCCATCTGGAATTGCAAAGATGCGACGAAAAACGAAATCGAAACAGCGTTTAGTAACCGTAACGATATTTTGTTTAATTGGGACGAAGAGAATGAAACTTGGCGGATTTGCAGTCTTGAAGAGGATTTGCCCAAAGACGCAATTAAAGGTCGTGAACTTGTGCAAGAAGAAGACGTACTTGATACGTGGTTTTCAAGTGCGCTCTGGACTCACTCAACGCTTGGATGGCCCGACGCGAATGCGGAATTGGATTATTATTATCCGACCGGCGTTTTGATTACGAACAGGGATATTTTGACGTTGTGGGTTGCGCGGATGGTGCTGGCGGGCAAGTTTAATACGGGCAAAAAACCATTCGACGAAGTTTACATTCACCCAAAAATTCTGGATAAATACGGCGAAGGAATGTCAAAATCAAAAGGTAACGGCATCGATCCGGTTACCGTTATAGCAAAATACGGAACGGATGCGTTACGTTTTGGGTTGGCGTTTTCAACGACGGAAAATCAAGATATACGTTTGGTGTTGGATTTTGCTTGTCCTGAATGCGGAGCAACTGTTGAACAGACGAAAAAGAATCGCGTGTTGCCGAAAATTCAATGCCCAAAATGTAAAAAAGATTTTCGGACTCAATGGGCAGAAAACGAAGAGGATAAAATTTTGCCGGAATCAATGACCATAAATGAACGATTCGAAGTGGCAAGAAATTTTTGCAACAAACTCTGGAACGCCGCACGATTTGTATTGTTAAGTGTTGGCGGAAAAAAAATAAATTCTGTAACGATAAATGAAAAATTGAACAGCGGATTGCTTGAGGATAAATGGATTTTGAGCCGCCTTTCAACAGTTACACGCAACGTAACCCAAATGCTTGAATCTTATAAATACGCTGAAGCAATGCGGTTATTGCATGATTTCGCGTGGGATGAATTTTGTTCGTTTTATGTTGAGATAGTCAAGTCGCGTTTGTCCAATAACGAACAACGCCCCGTCGCGGAAGCAATTTTGATTTACGTTTTGCAAGTTTTGGTAAAGTTATTGCATCCTGTAGTGCCGTTTGTTACGGAGGAAATTTGGCAACGGCTTCGCGAATTGGATTCGGAGTTGGCGGTTAGTGTATCGATTGCTGAGTGGGCGGTTGTTGACGAGTCTGTGATTGATTTGAATATCGAGGAACAATTCAAAATTTTCCAAGAACTCCTGCGAGCAATTCGCGATATGCGGGCAAGCCGAAATATCCCGCCAAAAGAAGAAATTACCTTCTCCGTGCGTTGCAATAACTCAGTTGCAAAATTACTCAAACCAATGGAACAATATTTTCTGTCAATGGCTCACGCAAAAGCAAACGGTTGGGGTGAATCGGTGATTGCACCGAATGTTTCGGCAACTATTCCGTTGGTCGGCATGGATGTTTATGTTGATTTATCGGGACTGATTGATGTTGTTGCGGAGGTTGCGAAGTTGGAAAAAGAGGTTGCCAAAATAGAAGGATTCATAAAATCAAAAGAATCAAAACTAGCCGGCGACTTCATCACAAAAGCCCCAACCCATGTAGTAGAAAAAGAACGGCAATCACTCGCCGACCTAAAAGAACAACTCCAGTCCGCATTAAACGCCATCAAAAAATTATCCGATAAAAAATAGATCGTTGGTTGAGGGACAGCAGGGACAGATAAAACTATTTGCCCAAAAACTAAACGTAGATGTGATCATTATGATTGCCCAATTATGTAATGTCTTACCTGATCCTATACCGTAGCCAGTAAGGCGGTAGGCTTCGTCCTTGAACAACCGGCGTGTTCAGCTTTTAAAACAGCTTGAGTATAATGTCCTTTGTGTCCCTTATTATCCCCAATGTCCCTTCCCGATCACTAACATTCAAAAAAATATAATGAAACTTACACCATTAAAAATTTCCGAGTATAAAAAAGATAACCGTAAAATTGCGATGTTGACGGTTTATGATTATGCGGGTGCGCGGATATTGGATGAGGCGGGGATTGATGTTTTACTTGTTGGGGACAGTTTGGGCAATGTGGTGCAAGGTAAATCTACGACGTTACCGGTTACGCTTGATGAGATAATTTATCATGCGGAGATTGTTTCTCGTGCGGTGGATCGTGCATTGGTTGTGGTGGATTTACCTTTTCCGTATTGTCAACTTGGCGATAAGGAAGCGATTCGTGCAGCGGCGCGTATTTTCAAGGAAACTGAAGCTGATGCGGTCAAGGTTGAAGGCGGCGAAAATCGCGAGTCAACAGTTGCTGCGCTTATTGATGCCGGTATTCCTGTCATGGGGCATTGCGGGTTATTGCCCCAAAGCATACATCAATCGGGCGGCTTTTTCATCCAACGACAACGCGAACAATTATTGCGTGATGTTAAGGCGATTGAGAATGCGGGAGCGTTTGCGGTTTTGGTCGAATGCTTAACGCCGGAGATTGCGAAAGAGGCAACTGAGTTGTTGAGAGTTCCGACGATTGGGATTGGTGCTGGTGGCGATTGTGATGGGCAAGTGTTGGTTTTTCATGATGTGTTTGGTTATGTTCCGCCGGAAAACAAGCGTCCTCCAAAACACGTTCGCCAATACGCAGACCTAAAAAACATCATAACCGAAGCCGCAAAAAATTACATCAACGACGTTCATAACTCAACATTCATCGTCAACGGACAATTTCCAAATTAAAAACTCATGCACAAACCCTATACTCATCGCACTATACCGAAGCTGATATGGGCGGTAGGCTTCGCCCATATCGGTTTCATGTTGTTGTGCTTGCGTGTTCAGTTCCATGAATTTTAAAGTAGCTTGAGTAGTATGAAATTCAGTTTTTATTTTTTTTGACAGCATTTGCAGGATAGACAGGATTTTATTACATCCTGTAATCCTGATAATCCTGTCTTATACCATAGCCGGTAAGGCGATAGGCTTCGCCCTTGAACAACCGCTTCGCGTTGTTGCGCTTGCGGGTTCAGCTTCAGGAATTTTAAAGTAGCTTCAGTATAAAAAGATGAATTTCACAGTAGCTTCGGTATAAACACCACGAAGGCGAAAAAGAATATATAAAAGTCCTTCGTGCGGCTTTGTCGCCTTTGCGGAAAAAAACTTCCGCCATAAGGTGCGGATGATATTGACGTAGCACAATATTATGCTACAATATGCAAATCATGAGTTGGGAACGGCAAAATGATTGTAAATCATAACTTTCGCCGATTCTCGTGTTGTATAAAAATATATAAAATTAGGAAAGGATATTACAAGGATATTATGTGGAAAGATGCAGATGTGAAAAAAATAATTGCGAGTCTCCAAAAAAATGAATCTGTTACGCAGGTTGCGGAGGCGTTCGGCGTAAATAAAGGATCAATTTATGCGTTGATTCATTCTCGCGGTTATGATTTGTATAGTTTGAAACATCACTTGCCTGCGCCGAAAGATAAAATAAAAAAATACGAAATGTACCAAAAAACAAAATCAGAAAAGAAAGAATTGCGGCTAAAAGAGATACAAGAACGCAGAGAAAAAAATCTCGCAATACAAAAAAAACAAAAAGCTGAACGCACCGCCCGCTTAATACGACTCGCCGGTTTGTGGCGGCAAGGTCTAACTTGCAGAGAAATCGGCGAACTAGAAGGCGGTTTGACAAGATCGCGAATCAGCCAGTTGCTGGAAAAATACAACAAAGAATTTCCCGAAACGCCCGTCTTGCAGAATAAACAAAAACCAATCAAAAATTCATCCAGAAAAACAAGCATGACGGCACGAGGTAAAATAATTTTTGAATACAGACAAAACAATAAAAAATATGTCGAAATAGGCAAAATACTTGGATTATCACCGACCTTGATCAAAATTTCATTAGTACATTATTGCGAGCAAAAAAATATTCCTTTACCCAGAAGCGAACCAAATTCGCAAACCATCAAAACTCCCAATAAACCAAAAAACAGCGAAATTAAAACAATCATAACCGCACGCAAAAATGGTACACCATTGAGAGATTTGGCAAACAAATTTGGTATATCGCCCCAAGCAATAGCCACAATCTGCGGCGAACAAAATATTGACAAAGAACAAAAAAATAATAAACCAGCAAAAAAATTAAATTCAAAAAATAAAAAAGCACAAAAAAAATAAATTCATAAGTCAACTCATCAATAATAAAAAAATTGTAAACTGTTAGCATTTTAGTTTTTATCAACCGTTATTTGCTTGTGTTGTAGTCGTTACGGATTACTGATTTCATGCTCGAATAACCGTTTTGCAATGCCGCGATTGCGTGTTTGGTTTTGTGAAATTTAAACTACTCCGGCATGATCGGCAAAAGTGCTATTGACAAGATTCAAATATTGTGTACCATTATGCGGAATCTCATGTTTGGGGTTGTCAGATTGTTGGATGGGGAGCGAGACAAGTTTTTGGTAGCTGTTATGCTTGAGTTGCTTTAAATTTCCCCAAGCTGGACGCTCGTAAACGTAACAATGTGAAACGGTTGTTCAAGTGGCGAAGCTAATCGCCCCATACCAGCTACAGTAAAGCAGACGACGGTAGCCCAAATTTATGTTGTAATGTTCAGTGTGCGTGGTGGGTTTTCGCCCTTGAACAATTGCTTCACATCACTGATGCAATTTGTTTCGCACACGGAAAGCGGGCTAATTTTAGTTTTCGATACAAGAGGGGGATTGTCTTATGACGACCAGTGAAGGTTTTTGGGTTGGGACGGGACCTGATGAGCGAATGGAAAATTCGTTCTATCCGTGTTTTGTGCGGTCTCCTGTTGACATGACAGCACCTTCGTACTGGAAGGCATTTGTTTGTAGAGTGAGTTTTACGACAGCGGAAGCGAATACCAAAGTGCGGGTTCGCGGTCAATGTATAGTTCTGGCGACTTCAAAAATAGCGTTAACGAGTGCACTTTTGATTGCCAATTTAGATGTTGACGGGATAACAATGTCTGGTAATACTCCCACGTTTGGTGCAGGTTTTGAGGTCACACGTGGTGGTTCTATTGATGAGGTGATTACTGTAGCAACGACGGGTTCTCGCTTTATTGATTTTTTGTACTTTGATGCCGATCAAAACACGGACGATGGCAATGTTGCGACCCAAGTTTGCGGCTCAATTGAGTATGTTGGTACGAAAATGGGTAGCGACTTTACGATGGACTATTCACATGGTGCTGGTACTTCGCCCGGTGGTAAGCCTACTACGACGGCGTGGACGGTTCTGAAATTGAAAGAAGTAACTTTTGAAAACGGTTGGAATATAAAACAGGACAATGGAAATGGCAATTACCCGGAACCTCACTGGAAACGAGACGCGACAGGTTCGCCATTGCAACCTTGTCCATATTTATATAGTGCCAATGCGACCGGAAAGAATTTTTTACGTATTAAGAAGGCGGAGTGGACTGTTGAAAATGCTACAACCGGTTTTTCAGTTAGTGCCGATGGTAGCGACGAAATAAACATTCCAGCGACTGTTGCTACCGTCAGTACGGTAGGAACAGACACGACAGCATCCATCTCTGGTGTAAATGCGTCCACCGCGTTTGGCATAAAAACTGACTTTTTTAATCCGTTTGAGTTGACCTGGAAGTTTAGTTTTCCTAATCCTAACCAAACAACCCTGTTATGGGAAATAGCCGGTTCGAGTAAAAATCCAATTTATGTCTGTCTCACAACAAACACTACGTTGCCCAGTACTCCTTACAGAACATCCGTACATTTAGCATGTTCAAATAAAGGTGCAGTCGACGCTAGCCAGTCTGTTGATAAAACTTGGGATATTTTTAAAACTCTTGATGTCAAGGCATGGAACGAAACAACAAAAGATTTCTCAAGGTTATTGTACTACTATAAACCCGGTACAAAGTTTGCGGAAAATCCCAGTATCAGCTATACAGAATTATTGTCTAACCCTTTGGGAACGGGTAGATGTGGTGCTTGGGGTAGATTGTTTTATTACTCGTGTAAGTTGAACGATGCCAATATATTCCTTATTTTGATTCTTCCAAGTGGGAAAATATCAGGTAGGTCTCTTTCTGGACTTGTTATCAAGGATTGGGATTTTTTGGTTGTAAAAAATATTTATGAAATGACTTTTCCGCTTCAGACACCTCCAATTGATTATCCCGATATGGAACCAGCACCTACAAATAAGATTTATGGTGATCTTAAAAGTAAGAATACAATAAAAGGTCAGAACAGTGGTAATGTATCTCCTTCCCAAAAAATTTTCAAAGATCATCTCATAGTGATGCATAATACAAAATATCTTGATCCGTCTTATGGCATTGAGTACACATGCAAACGAGATTTTCAAGATAAGGCAGTAAAGGCATTTGAATTGGAATATGAACTACAAGCAGGTCAAGTTGTGAAGGAGGTTGTGGAGCCGGTTGACGCAACGAATGTAACATTCAGTGTAGTTTCAGAGAGTTCAGGCAGTGAGTGAATTAAATATCTACGGTTACTGTAAAGTTAGGTAAAAGAAAAACGAAACAGGCATGTTGATATGCTCGTATACTCAGGTTACTTTAAAATTCATGGAGCTTAACACGCAAGCGTAACAACGTGAAGCGGTTGCTCAGGGGCGAAGCCTGTCGCCCATACCGGCTTCGGTATATTTGGTTTAGATCGCCTTTAAACATTAAATATGAAAGGAGGATTTATGTTGATGAAGTTTCGCAAAGCAGGACGTATTTTTATATTCCTGATGATTTCTGTGGTAATTTGCGTTTTTTCATGCGGAAAAAATGGAAATAGCCAAAACGAAAATATAATGAAATTAGAACAAACCAAAGAAAAAAAGGAGAATAAAATGACAAATGAAAGTAAAAATAATTTATCGGAAACTTGTATTTTGAAGTTTTCGAAAAGTCCTAACATCCAGCCATACGACAAGGACACCACAGAACGAGTATCTGTGTGGGAGACAGAAACTGTACCGGTACTTTGTGATA
>JAIRWK010000357.1 GCA_031268995.1 Planctomycetaceae bacterium | reverse complement strand
ACGTGTCGGGGTTCACACCATACAACCGTTTAAAAAGAACCGTTTGGGCATCGGCCGCCTTATTTTTAGTTTCCATGACCTCTATTATAGCATCTTTAAAGTTCTTAAACAAGTCTATTTTTAAAATCTCCCATTTCGTGCCTTTTCGTGTTAAAAAAACTTTCGTATTTTTCGTGATAAACTTTATTCACGGTTGCAGAGGTTTTTGTGCTGTTACGATGCTTGACATTGTTTCGGTTTGGGCGGGAAATTCTACTTTTTCAAAACCTACAGCTTCAAGAGCAGTCTTGATCTCCACAAACGAATACACCGCACCCGTATTCAACTCCGCAAGCATCGTTACCTCAAAAAGCAATCCCGCCAGCGGCGTTGTTTTGTCTTCATTCATTATAAAATCACGTACCGCAATCACGCCGCCTGCATTGAGTGCGTTGAAAGTTTTTTTGTATAGAATTAAATTTTCTTCCGGTGTAAATTGATGAATAATTGCACTTATCCAAGCAAAATCAAATCCTGTCGGTAAATCTTCACGCATAAAATCACCCGCAACCAAATTTATCCGCCCCTCAAATTCCGATCCCGTAAACCGCTTTTTCGCCGCCTTCACGCCAACCGGTAAATTAAAAAGCGTTCCACGCGATTCAGGTAACGCTTGCAAAAACGCCGCCGAATAAGTCCCCGATGCCCCGCCAACATCAATAAAATTCTTGAACTTCAATAAACCAATACGCCACAAATCCTCAACACTACTCGCCGCTAAACGCACCGCAATCGAATTCATCGCCATAATATAAGAAACTTCATCTTGCTCCGCCCCAAGAATACTCGGTGCCGCCGCCGATAACTTGCCCGTCTTGACCGTCCGCGCAAGCTCCGTCCAACTACGCTGAACACAAGATAAATGCCGTATCATAGGAATATACGTTCCCAAATTGCGACTATCAAGCAACTCAATAAAAACTCCCGCAACTGAATACTCCACAACAGAATCCTTGCCCTTACCCTTGCCCAAAACAACACGACGCTTGAGAAGATAACCCAACCCCGCTAAAGCATTGAGCAACGTCGTAACCGCACGCAAATTTGAACCGGAAATCTCCGCTAATTCATTCGCCGAAAGCCGGTTACCACTCTCCAATATCAACGTAAAAAAATCTAACTCCGCCGCCGCTGCTAAAATCGAACACTCTTGAAATCCGGACGTTACCCGTTGAAGTTTATTGAACGCTTTAATTTTATTGGTCATGATTTTTTATAGGCTAAAGGTTGAAATATTGAAATCATTATGCGGAAAACAAAAAACTCCGCACTTCGTACCAAACTTACATATTGCTCATGGGAATTTCTAAAATTAATTTTTAGAAACTCCGCTTAACCCGCATACGGCAACAACAACGAAGCAACCGTAATACACGCCGTCTCCGTCCGCAAAATTCTCGCACCCATCGCAAACGGCACAAAACCCGACTCAATACAAACCAAAACCTCACGCTCAGTAAAACTGCCCTCAGGTCCAATTAACGTAACAATATTTGCCGGTAATTTGTCATTCAACAATTGCTTCGGCGTGATTTGCCCAACCTCGCCTAACACAACCGGATGCAATAATAAACGCAAAACATCACGTTGACTCGCAACATTCTCAATATCATTTTGCGCAACATCATTCGCATTGTCCACCACAACACAATCTTTAGTGAACTTGATGAATTTGTCAAGAGTCATTTCTTCCGATATTGTCATAAGAGCATTTCGCCCGCACTGTTTTGCCGCCTCAATTACATAACGCCGAAATCGCGAAATAACACCCGAATCCGCTCTTGCAACACTTCGCTCAAGTTGAATCGGTATGAATCGATGAACCCCAATTTCGGCTAACTTTTCTATCAGAAATTTTTGACGATCACCTTTGGGCAACGCACTAGCAACCGTCAAACGCAACGGACTCTCTATTCGACAAACAACCTCCTCCGCCAAACAAACTCTCACCTTGTCCTTCAAAATAAAATCAACAACACCACGAAATAAACCGCCAACACCATCAAAAATAAATATCTCATCACCAACCTTGCCGCGCATCACACGACAAAAATGATACGCCTCGTCCCCACAAAGCGTAACCTTCTCGCCGTCTCGTATTGATACCGTTGGATCAAAATAGAATCTACTACTCATTTTAAGAAATTTTTTGTACAATAATTTTGAAGGGACATAAGGGACACAATGGACGAAGCAAGCGTTTAGGCATCGCCCCCAAATAAATGACCATTAATGTTCAATAAACGGTTTTACTTTAGGGCGATGCGTTTACTCGACTTTTTCATGCCCCCTACAAATCGATCTTTGGTTCGGTTACAATAACCGCTGGTTTTGCCCAAAGGGACATAATTTTATAAAAATACCTTACTAGGAGAACAATTTTAATGAAAAGTAAAAAAAAGACAAATGAGATCAAACGTTGTGGTTGGTGTGGTGTTGATCCGTTGTATATTCGTTATCATGATGAAGAGTGGGGACGCGAGGTAACAGAAGATGATAAGATGTTTGAATTTATTGTGTTGGAAGGAGCGCAAGCGGGATTGAGTTGGATTACGATATTGAAAAGACGTGATAATTATAAAAAAGCATTTGCTAATTTTGATGTACGGAAAGTTGCCAAGTTTACGGAAAAACAAGTTGAAAGTTTGTTGCAAAATTCAGGCATTATACGCAACCGCAACAAAATTGAATCCACAATTTCAAACGCGCGCTGCTTTATCGAAATACAAAAAGAATTCGGCAGTTTTTGCCAATACTTGAAATCATTCTTGCCCAATGGAAAACCAATTATCAATCATTGGAAGACATTGAAAGAAATACCGGCAACAACCGCGTTGTCCGACACGATCAGCAAAGACATGAAAAAAAGAGGCTTCAAATTTTTCGGATCCACAATATGCTACGCCCATATACAAGCCGTCGGCTACGTAAACGATCACCTAATCGATTGCCATTGCCGAAAAAATATACAAAAGAAAAATTCCAAAAATTCTTCTTGAACAAGAAATGTCAATACAGAAGTTTTTTATACCATAGCCGGTAAGGCGATAGGCTACGGTGTTACTATTTATTGTCCGGTGTCGTTTATGGCGTTTCTTATGTCGGTGGCGGGGAGGAGTATTCGGTGTACGGTTGGTTCGGAGACTGTGCCTTGAATGTTTAGTTGGATAATTTGATCGCCCGCCCAACCCAATACATCACTCACCACCGGAACATGCACACGCCTGTTGCCCAATCTTGTCTTCATAATTAAATTCAACTCCCGCGAATCAATCTTCATCTCCCCATCACCAGTCAAACTAAATAAACTGCCCTCAAACGAAATCGGACTAAAAAATATACGATTGCCCTTGATCGCATACTCAATATCAGATTTGTCAAACGTTCCCGCCTTCGGATCCGTCGGCTTGATACTCAACTCACGCAAAACACGCAACATCAACGGTGCCTCATAAATATTCGCATTGCGCAATTCGATTTTGCCGCGTCCGCTCATTGTTTCCATTTTGCGACCCGTTCCCCAAAATTGCGTATGACAATTCATTGTGCCGGTTATTTTTTGAGTTCCGGGCAAAACTTCCCTTGCTATCTTGCCAACATTCGTCTCAAATAAACTCGTGTTAATACTGTACGAAAAACCCGCCGACATCGCAACCACTCCATTGCAAACAACAGTACCATCAAAAAATTTGCCCACAATCGGAACCGCCTTTTCAAAACCATTGAACCACAACGACCGTCGAAAAAATTGAAGTTGCGGAATGTCCGGCGGCATCGGTAACGTCTTTTGCGCCGGAAGACCAACATACAACTGCTTCACCAACCCGTCATAAAAAAACGGTCCCCGAACATCATTCACTTGAAAACCATTCACCATCACCGAATCAAATTTTACCTCGCCCGCAAACCGCACCAACTCGCCCGCCGAATAACCCGCTAACCTCACTCCGCCAAATATACTTTGAACCGGAATTCCCAAATTCGCCTTGTTCTGATGCAACACAAGATTAATGTCCCAAATCGAACAAAACGGTTTGTCCAAATCATCCTTCGACAACTCGATCAACCCCTTCAAACTAACAGGTTGCACAATCTGCAACGACTCAATTGATGTCTTCAAATCCGCCGGTAACGCCTCCAATAACTCACGATCAACAGCTATCCGCTCAATGTCAACAGATTCAAGACGCATCATCCATTTGCCATGCGGGTCAAACTTGCAAGTTAAACCGCTGCTAATTTTCATTCCGGCAGAATTCGTTCCTGTCAATAATTTCGACGTTACCGTGTCATTATCGTACAATAATTCGCCTTGCAAATTCTCAATCCGATACGGAAACTTCGTCGGTTGCATTGATAAACCGGCACAAGGTCGCGTTTTGAAAGTTAGATTGAAATTGTTGTTGTTTTGGTCGTCATTTGAACGATAGTAAATTCTCGCCGCTAAATTCACCTTGCCCTTTGCCCGCAAACTCTTCAATAACTCACGCTGCCCATCATTGAGCAACGCCGCAGGTATCTGACCATCAACAGGTAACTCCGCAGCTTGCACCAATAACTGAAATTCATATACCGTCGCCGACGACAAATCCCGCTCTTGAATAATCGTTTCGCGTTGTTGTGTTTCCGTGTTCGGTATCGTTACATTCGGTATTGGGCGATTTAACGCAGTTTGAATATATGCCGGATCGCCGCCTTCAGTTGTTATCGGTCGCAAAAATCCGCTGCCCGTTATTTTCGCCGATTCGTTGCCGCCGACAATATTTTCAAACGTCCACACATCATCATTAAGACGCAATAAACCAGTAATATCATGTAACGGATACGGAAATTTTTCGTAACAAATATTGATCTTGTTCAAACCAATCTCAATATACTTGCGCGCCGGCGTATCATCGGGCGGATGAACCAATACAAGATTCGTGTTTACCTTGCCCGTTGGATTCAACGACATAATCGTCTTGCGTTCCTTGATCGGAATTATATTCATAAATTTCTCATCAATCGGAACATCTTCGCATTGTATTTGTATTTGCCCAATCGGATCGATGAAAATATTTTTATAACTGCCGTCAATTCGCACCTTCAACATGTCAATTGATTGATCGGTTAGGGTTAGTTGCATGGTTGCGTCGGCGTTTATCCGCAAGGCACCACGTAGCCGATCAAGACGATAAGGCGCGGGCAAATAAGTTACATTCAATTCGGAAAATTCAAGATTAAGTTTTCGCGGTTGCCAAGTCTCGTTTTGCCAAACCAATTCGGCATCAAGATTCGCCGAACCGGAATGATCAAATTTTGAAATAGTATTTTGCAAATTTTCACTGAAAAATTTTGCGATTCCGCCAATCGATTTTGTATCAAAAATCAACCCATGCACATTCGTAACAATTAAAGCAGATTCACGCTTCAATAGACCTTGTTGCGAATACGAAAACACAATACGCGCCGCCTCGCCTAAACCCGTCAACTTCTCAATAACAATTCCACCGTCAGTAATCTTGAACTTCGTGTTCAACTCCGATAACGTCCGATTCACCTCGTGTATTTCAAGCCGCCCTTGCGAAAGAACTCCATCAACCACAAAACGCACTCCCAACGGAGCATTCGCCGCCGAAATTGCCGAAAAACCAAAATCAAATCTGCCTTGAAACGAATCCGTAATACGTCCGTGATTGTGGTCAAACGATTGCTTTAAATCTTGCGGAATTAAATTGAGCAATTCAGGAGTCCAATCGAGTTGCCGACAATTGCCGACAACCTTCCACGCCTTCGTTTCAGGATCAACTTGCCCCTCAATATTAACTTGCCGAATAAAATCGCCCTTAACATTTCCGCTAAAACGCCAACAATCCGCGTTGGTTTCATCATTCTGAATTTTGGTAAATTTTGGGCTGCCGTATTTGTCCAACGCATTATCGTCGTTGTTGTCGTATGGAATTTCGGGCGGCGAAAGCGACAAAGAGATGTTGGTCAATTTGATTGGTTGCGTGTTTGGCGAAGTGTCATCGTCATACAACAATGTTCCGTTTATGATTTCAATTGGGGCGTTGTTGTTAATTTTTTTATTGGCAATTCTGAAATTTTTCAACTCGTCAAATAAACCGTTTTCGGTACGCGTAATTCGTATAATTGGGTTGCGAACTATTATTCGGCTGATGTTAATTTTTTTGTCGTACAACCTCTGAATAGAAACCGAACACTCAATATAAATCTCATCAGCAGTAAACAAAGGACGGCTTTTTTGTCCTGAATGATTGGGCGGGTAGCAAACTAATTTTTTGAGAATAATACCTTTTTGCTCATCAAGTTGTACTTTTTCGAGTTTGATATTGAGGTCGGGAAAAGATTGTTGAAGTTCGGCGATGATGTGCGAATAGAGTTGAGTGTTAATTTGGTAAAGTACGTAAACTCCCCCCGCCGCCGCCGTAATCACCAACAGAAGCACCCCCCAACAAAACAAAAACCAAATTACACAAAATATTCTTTTAATAATTAGACGACTCTTTTAATTTTAAATCCTATCGGATAATGAAAGATAAATGGATACCGGAAGACTCAGAGGACAAAAGGGACATAAAGGACAGTATAAAGAAAGACTGTTTCTTCAATAACGTTTTCTTATACTTTGGATGATTTTTGGGAAATTCTATCCCCAATGTCCTTTATGTCTCTAGTGAAATTTTTAAAACTCTTCCTAACCCTGCAAGGGCGTGATGTGGGGCTGTGGAAAAATGTTCGCCCGCTAAATTTAAATGTCGCTGTTCTCAAAAATGTAGTTTTTTGAAAGCAGTCCCTTTGTCCGATCACACCGTCATCTCTCCCTAGCGAATATTACACATTTTCCAGCATTGAGTCAAAGCCAAATTTTCAGTATACCGAAGTCGGTATGGGCGATAGGCTTCGCCATTGAACAACCGCTTCACGTTGTTACGCTTGCGTGTCCAGCTTCGGGAATTTCAAAACAGCTTGGGAATATTATTTTGGTGCAAATGTACTTCTTGGCAGTATCAGTAAGATTGCGGGCAAGATGAATAAATCCGCCAAACACGCAACAATCAATAACGAAAACATAAAGAAACTAAAATAAACCGTCGGCGTAAATGTACTCAACGAAAAAACCAATAACCCAAAAGCACAAACCGCAGTTGTTTGAACTAACGCTGTACTGCAACGTTTGAATCCGTCGTAAATTGCCTCGATTGTTGACAATCCTGAACGCAACCCTTCACGATAACAAACCATAAAATGTATCGTCCCGTCAACCGATAACCCCAACGCCGCACTTGCCGTCAACATCGTGCCAATCTCCACTCGCAATCCCGCAAAACCCAATATCCCAAATATTACCACACACGGAAAAACATTCGGAAACATCAATAACACCCCGCCCAATACCCCCCGCGCAAATACCGAAAGAATTATCGTTATCAAAATAAACGCCGACAAAAAACTCATTTGTAAATCGGTCAATAATTGACGCTGCGCCCGATAGACAAGCGGAACGCCGCCACAAACGTAATTGTCCAACAACTCCACTTCGCCAAAACGCGACAAATCACTTTTGACATAATCATCAACCACTCGCTTAACCTCATCAAGAAACGGTCCTTGATCTTCATTGCGAGAAGCGAAATTGCGCACCGTAATCCGCCAATATTGAATATTGTCCCGTTCTGCAAAATAACCTGAACCCGCTAATTCGTTGCGGTTTGTGTAAAGTAATCTTGCAAAAATCCGCTCACGCGCAATATTACGCCAACTGCCGCTTTCAGATGGAACCCTCGACAAAAAATCACGCGGACTAATCACCGTCAACTCCGAACGCAATTGTTTCCGCAACGAAGTTGCCAACCCCTCAAGCACTCGCAAATTCATCAACATACCATTCGCACCGCTGCCACGCATCTCAACAACAATCTCAACCGGAATCAAAGGACCAATCCGTTCCTCTATCCAAACATAATCTTGAACCGGTTTTGAATCGGAAGAAAGCATTGCTTGAATGCCAACATACGTTTTAATTTTAGTTACACCAATTGCCCCTGCCAAAAATAATATTATCGTAACAAAAATTATCACCCACCGTCCACGCGATATATACGGAAGAAAACGACAAAGCAATCTGCCAATCCAAGTATCATTGGGAGCGGTTCCGGTTGTGATTTTATTGATTTTACGTTTTCCTTTATGTTGCCATTTTCGCGATGGGAAAAGTGAATAGTGCATTCCAATAAAAACCACCATAACAGTTGCCGCGCACAAGATCGATATTCCGCTGACAAAACCAAACTTGCGAATAGGAATCATCTCGCTGCCGACAAACGAAAATAACGCCGCGACGGTCGTTATTACCGCAACAAATGTAGGTCCGATTGTGTTGCGCAATGCGCAGTTGATTGCAAGCTGAGGGGACAACATTCCGATAGCTTGACGATAATAACTCACAATATACATCCCAAACGAAACCGAAAGAACAAACGTCAAATTGACCGCAAGCATAAGAACAGAATCAAACGGAATACCAGAATAATAAATCAACGCCAGACAAAGATATTGATTAAAAATCGCAAGCAAAAACACAATCAACGTAGCCTGCAAGTTGTGCATACAAATCAACGAAATAACAATACAAAGCGTGTAAGAAAAAATATTGAGCCGTATCAAATCCGCTTTACTTGCGTTATCTATTGCGACGCTGTCCATTGTTGAACCCGCCGCATGAATTGACCTTACATCAAGCCCCTCAACCTCTGACGCAACTTGCCAGATATACTCAACCGCATCTCGTCGATATTTTGAACCGGTTTCAGAAATCAACGCAATAAGACAAGTCGTTTGACCGTCCGACGAAATAAGCCATCTTGACATTCGGTCGATTGCGGCTTGTCTATTCAAATTAAGCGGATCGTCACGCAATTGATCGTAAACGTCGCGTCCTGTTATTATTTTGCGGTAGTAAATTACTTCCTCATCTCCGCGTTTAACGGGCGACATGAGTTTGTCCCGAAATTCATCAAGCTCCGCCGAATCCAACGTGCAACCGTCCCACGTTATCATCAATATCTCATCATAACCAAATACCGCGTTAAAACGACTAAGCAATTTCGTTTCCTCAAACGATTGCGGTATCCAGTCTTCAACTCGATTCTCCGTCCGCGTCCATGATTGCAACGACCCGTAAAAAACAACAGGAATCATCACACAAAGCAAAACCGACAACAAAATATATTGCCGAATCAGACAATAAAGAAATCGCGAAACTATGCGATTAAATTTTTTCATAAATTATGAATAAAGGTTAAAAATGATCGCCGCAAGATACCGGATCCGGCATCTTGCGGCGATCTTTGTGGGGTGGGCAATAATTTTGGAGGGGACGGCTTATTTTGTTGAATTAGTCTTATTATACTCTTGTACCAATTTTGGCAATGCCGTTTATCAATTCAGAGCAAAGTAGCTACTTTATACTCAAGCTGTTTTAAAATTCATGGAGCTGGTTATGGAAGCACAACAACGAGAAGCGGTTGTTCAAGGGCGAAGCCTATCGCCCTGCCGGCTACGGTGTAGCTCAATTATTTGGTTGATTATAACGTTTTTTACCGCAAGTGTTATACCGCCCTACCGGCTACGGTATAACCGTTCACGGGTTATTCAAAAAATTGTATTTCATGCTTCGGTATAAACCCCGTGAGTGGTTACAAAAAAATTTTTATTTGGCGTATTGTCCTGCTTGACAACATAATTTCGTGTTGTTACAATTCCGCAAGTTTTCAAATCAGTACTTGCGCCGGAATTATTTTTTG
>JAIRWK010000333.1 GCA_031268995.1 Planctomycetaceae bacterium | reverse complement strand
AGTATTTGATGGCGTGCTTGCTGATAATACTTTCAACAACTTGAGCAGGAACAACTTTATCATCCTGCTGCGCCGATACAAAATGACCCGCCGCAAAAACAATTATCGCAACAGAAATTACACAAGCCAACATATAAAAACTTTTCACTTTCATTTTTTTCTAAACCTTTCTTAAACCGTTCATGGTTTTATACCGTAGCCGGTAGGGCGAAGCCTATCGCCCATACCGGCATCGGTATCGTATTAAAAATTTTCCTCTGTGATCTTTGTGTCCTCTGTGGTTATTTAAAAGCAACTGAATAGTTACATTTTTTTTGAAGTAATTTTATGGATTTGGGTAAACTGTTGGTGTTAGGGGTAAATTAGGTTGTGGGAAAATGTCGGGCGGTGGCGGTTCTGTTGTTGGTGTTGGCGGCGGTGGCGGTGGCGGTGGCGGTGATGATGACGTTGTGGGGATGTTGCTAGCGACGGCGATTTGTTTTCTTTCTGATCTGGGTGGTAATTTATCTTTTAGAGATGGTTCGTTGGGGAGTTCTTTGAAATATCTGGCTTGGTCGGCGAAAGAGTTTAATTTTTCGTCTCGTTTTCGTTGTACAATTGACGGCATTCTATGACCGGCGAAAGTTGTCTCGCCGTAAATTGTGCCATAAGTCAAAGGTCCTGTTCCCGCAAACCAGAAATTTTGTGCGGTACTTTCACTTGTGTTGTTGCCGGATGCCCAAATTGGTCGTCCTGTATTTTTGTTGTAAGCGAACACGGCAATCTTGGCAACTCCGACTTGTTTTGTCCGTCTTATGAACGGAACCTCTGGAATGACCGCGCCGGAAATCGCGGCACCTGGAATTGACGGCACCGAAATCGACGGAATACCTAACAACAAATCATCCCGATCCGTGCCAACTGCTCCCGCTCGAACATCAACAATATAATCCGCATCCGATTCATTGTCGCACAAAATCCCGCCGCTAGTCGCAAGATGTTGACGCAATGCCATTGTCAAATATTTGTTGTCTGTAATTTCGTTGATTGATGTTGTGTTTAGGTAAACCCGCCGATCTCCTAACGAGCGGAAATTGATTTTGCCGACAGCACTATCTATAGCGTTGCTGATCAAAAGTTGTTCTGTGCCGGTGCGCGCAGTATCGCTCCATTTGGTTGTGCCGCAACCGGAAAAGCCGAACAACAAAAAATAAATCAGCGCAAAAAAGAAATAAATCAAAACATAACTTATCCCTCTTCGCGGCTGAACCCCGTCAACTCTCATCGCTTAAATATTAAATAATTCAATAGCATATACCGTAGCCGGTATGGGCGATAGGCTTCGCCCCTGAACAACCGCTTCACGTTGTTACGCTTGCGTGTACAGCTTCAAGGATTTTAAAACAGCTTGAGTATGTAAAAAATTTACAGTGATAACCTCAATCTTATGAAAAAACCTGTGTCCGGTTTGTATGCCGGCATTCCTTGAAATTCTAATTCACGCCCAACAGCACACCCTGCCTCAACTCCAAACGTTACACCACTCAAGCAACGATGCTCATAGCCAATTAAAAAACGAAAATCACGATAATCAATTTCGTAATTCGTACCATTGTCAACATAATTCCACGAACCGCCGCCAATCTCAAACGCGCCGTAAATCCATCGTGTAAATTTGTGTTGTGAACTAGTATCCCATTGATCAAAACATCTCAACCGTTTTGCCACCCGCATTATCGGGAAAAGTAATTCAACATTCAAATCAGGATTCGGTGTCCAAATAATTCCGCCCATCGGCAACCAATTGTACTCATCACTTCGATCAAGATACGCAACTCCAAAAATCAATTTTAATCGCGGATTGATATTCCAAATTCCCGTAACATGCGCCGGATAACGCATTGACTTGCCCGAGCTGCCCTCAAAATTACCGCTGTACAACACCGAAACTCCAACATCAAACGACAACTTGTTCTCAACAACCGGAAAAAAATAACGAAAATCTACACCTGTATTGTAGAGGTCAAGCGCGTCTGCGGATTTGCGATCAAAACGTTTATGACTAAACGTCGGCGTGATTATCAACGGTGCCTTCAACAATATCGGTATCGGCAACGCAAATACAGCAGAAATATCCGACTGCACCAACCCAAGCCCCTTGCTTCCGCTGTCCGGCATCCACAACGTACTGCAACTCAACTTTTGAAATAAACTATTGCGCCGTCCGCCTTGCGAAATATTCGACAAATATAAATCGCCGACTTCTTTAGATGGAATCAATTGCACGCCGTCAGATTGTTCAATATATTTTTCGTCATCGATCATGACTTCCGGCATAACGTTTAAACTTGAAAACGCGCCCGTTCCAGATTCGCTTGGATACGGCGATCCCGCCGCCGCGTTAAAAGATTGCGCAAACGACACCAAACAAAATCCGCAAAATAGCCCTATTGCCGACACAAATAAAAACAAATATTTTTGAATACGTCGTAAATTATAGCCAATTAAATTATCACAAATTGTCAATTTCATTTTTTGTACAATAATAGTTTAACAATATATACTGAAGCTACTTTAAAATTCCTGAAGCTACAGTAAACCTGCAACGCAGAGCGTTAGGCAAGCACAACAACGTGAAACGGTTGTTCAGGGGCGAAGCCTATCGCCTTACCGGCTACGGTATAGCACTTACCTTGAGTGTAATTCCTTATTTTTTTGCAATTAAAAATCAATTCCTAATTTTAGGTAAAAAACCGAGCGTGGTTCTAGCCATTTATAACCGCGAGAATACAACTCGCGATCAAAACTTCCGCCTAATTCAACAAATCCGTTTATTTGATTATTCCATTGGAAATCGCAACCTACTCCGATTTTAATATCGTTGTAATCTGTTTTGCCCGTGTATTGCCATCGCCAACTTTCGCCGCCCAATTCGCCTTGAACATAACCCCACGCCGTAATCCGACCGTCCGACCAAATGCGTTTTGAGATTTTCGGTTTGGGAAACACGATATAAAATAACCAGTCATCACGCGGCATCCATTCAAAACCAGCGACCGGCAATAATTTATAACGTTGGCGATCCATGTAGCGACCGCCGGCAATAATATTGAACTGTTGCGAAATGCGAAACTTGCCGACAAGCTCGCCTTGATAACGCAAAGAATCCGAATCAATTTTCTTAAAATCAGAATACGCACCAAAACGAAACCACGACTCAAGCGAAAAAAATTCCGTTATCTGCGGCTTGATCCCAAAATCAATATACGCCGCAAAACCATTCGCATTCACATCAACATTGCCCGGTCCATTCCACCAATACAAACTCCCGCCCGGCGCAATATAAACCGATCCCGTTCCGCCCGAATTGGGTTGATAGTCGGGAATAAATCTGCACGGAATCGCAAATTGCATTCTTATATCAAGCTCTTGCATTCCAAACGAATTTCCGTTTCCACTGTTTCCGCGAGGAATGTATTGATAGCCAACGTGAGTTGCTTCGCGGAATTTTTTCATTGTCGTTACTGTTTCGGGGAAAAAATTATCGAAGTTATTGGCTAAAGTTGTGTTGTTGTAAGTATTGCTATAATTTGATGATGTGCTTAACGGTTGGGACAAATTTGTTGCCGGTGCGATTGATTCGGTGATAGCATAAGGGTCAAATGCCGGCGAGTATGGAGCTGTTATTGGATTTGCTATTATGGTTGTCGGCGTGTCAATCGGCGCAGGCGTGATATTTTGCGCAACATAATATGGATTGGCAAAATTAAATTCGGATGTATTGGAATTATTATTGCCGAGATCAATTACCGCAAGTGAACCGGAACCATTATAAATATTCGTGCTGCCGGTCGTTTGAGCAATTATTGTTACACAAAATACCAACAACGAACATAATATCGAAATTATGCCGCATAACTGCACGAACAGCCGATTCGGTTTGTGAACAAAATTCATAAAATTAAAATATTATATTCAAGCTGTTTTAAAATTCCTTAAGCTGATGTAAACCTGCAACGCAGAGCGTTAGGCAAACGCAACAACGTGAAGCGGTTGTTCAAGGGCGAAGCCTATCGCCCTACCGGCTGCGGTATAGGCAAACGCAGCGTCGCGAAGCGGTTGTTCAGGTGCGAAGCCTATCGCCCATACCGGCATTAGTATAAAAACGTGATACCAAAACCAATAATGAGCAACCGAAATCGACCAAAATCAATTCCGAGCAAAAAATCTTGTAACTATTCAGTCGTTTGATTTTTATTTTTTTATTTTACCGCGAAACACACGAAATTTACGCGAAAAGACGCGAAACTAAATTATTCGCGACCTTTCGTGCTCTTTTAGCGTAT
>JAIRWK010000157.1 GCA_031268995.1 Planctomycetaceae bacterium | reverse complement strand
TCGGGGTGCCGTCCACCCTCGAATACGTATCTTATCAGGTTGATGCAATTCCGCAATCACGTTTTTAACGGTAGGACAATAACTTGCCTAAATGTAGACCAAAAATGCGTAACATGAGTAAATAAAACAAAAATAACTTTTATCGTAATTATATGTGACAGCCAAAACGGCACACCCGTTGACAAAAAAATGGTACACAAGCTCGCCGTTTTCGCTGGCACATGACCCCTTATTATAAGCCCTCGCGTGCCCGAAATTCCCGACCACCGCTTTTCTAAAAATACTGTTTGCCAAAAATTGCTATACCGTACATTATTTTTTCCGTTTTGCGGATTTCTTGCTGGCGGTTTTTTTGACAGTTTTTTTGACCGCCTTTTTGACCGTTTTCTTAACTATCTTTGTTACCGTCTTTTTGGCGGTTTTCTTGATGGTTTTTTTCGCGGATTTCTTTTTTGTTGCTTTCTTAACGGGTTTACCGGATACTTTCTTTCTCGGTTTGGGTTGTTCGTCGGCTTCGCCTAGTTCGATGCCGAAAATTCCTTCCAACGACGAATCATCCAACGTCTCCGAATCTTTCCTGCCGGTTGTAATCGAAACCGAAGTATCGATCAACTCCAAATGATCCACACCGCGCAGTTTGAAAAATAATTCCGGCGATTTGTCCAAAAGAGAACCAACCCCGTAAAGTGTTGCCGCAATATGTTTGCACATCCACGAACCACAAGCGTCAGGACATGAACACCCCAAACGAATCTCTTTCGGTATTGGAAAGAGCCCGTCCCGCCGGTTCGTAATAAGCGATAACACATTCTTCGATAACTTGCCCTGCAACAGTTCAACAACCGTTCCAATTTCACCGGAACATTTTTTCTTAAAACTCTTCCATTGATTCGGCTTTAACTTGTCAATCCTGATCTCAGTATGATACGGTACCGAACCGGCAACAATACTTTTGACGCAGCCTTCTTCAATTTCAATATGGACAACACTGCCGTTGCGGACATACGTCCTGCCGCGATCCAAACGGTTCGATAACTCGGCGTAATTCTCCAAATTGTTGCACCACGCTTGACCCCAAAAGGTTGTTGCGATTTTATTGCCATCAAGGACAATCGGGTTGACTTTATTACCGTGCATATTGGCAGCGTATCGTTTTGCAATTGCTAACTTCTTAGCAACCGGAACATAAGGAGCAAAACCATAATACATGTGTTTAAATTGATGGTTAAAGGGGTTAATACGGAATAGTTAATAGTGGATAGTTAATAGTTAATAGTGGATAATTAACTCTTGTTATGCATCCGCGAATGTCTCACATGAGAAAATAAAAGCCGCTCATGGTCAATAAAGGGGCAAATTACTACGTTGGAATGAGTAATTACTACGTTGAAATTGGTCATTACAACGTTGAAATTGGTCATTTCAACGTTGAAATTGGTCATTTCAACGTAGTAATTGATCATTTCAACGTAGTAATTGGTCATTTCAACGTAGTAATTCGCCGCAAAACATCTTAATTTGTTATTAAAACGTGTCGTATCAATTCCGTTGGTTGGATTGGGGAGCATTGTTAATCGCCCATGCGTAACATGAGTTGATAGTTAATAGTAAAAGGAACATCAAGAGCATAAGGGACATTGGGGGTGATGGATTTTTTGAACAGTCTTATTTGTCTCTTCCGTCTTTTTTGTTTCTCAATTTATTGCCGGAGATTTTAGCCTGCCGCTTTATTTAAGTCAAGCGAAACCATATCCAAGAGTTGTTCGTTATTCATTTCTGTTACCAATGTTTCCGCACCGCCTTCGACTACATTTTCCGCCAGCGATTTCTTGCCCGCAATCAACTCGTCAATCTTTTCCTCAACCGTGCCGCGACAAACAAATTTGTGTACCAACACGTTTTTTCGTTGTCCGATTCGGAAGGCTCTGTCTGTTGCCTGATTTTCCACTGCCGGATTCCACCATCGGTCAAAATGAATCACATGCGAAGCCGCCGTCAAATTCAAACCCGTGCCGCCCGCCTTCAACGATAACACAAAAAACGGTGCTCCCGTCTCCTTCTGAAACGCATCAACCATTTCCTTCCGTTTTTTCACCGGCGTTGAACCGTCGAGAATCAAACCGCTACGCTGAAAAATTGTCTCCAAATACAACATCAACGGCACCGTGATTTCACGATATTGCGTAAAAATCAAAACCTTCTCCTGTTTCGCCGCAATCTCTTCGCCAATTTCTTTTAACCGTTCAAATTTGCCGCTGTCTGCCGGTTCGTAATTGGCATCGCCTAACCATTGTGCCGGATGGTTGCATATTTGTTTGAACCGCATCAGATACGAAAGAATCAAACCCCGCCGCTTAATCCCGTCAACATTCTGCTCCAACTCCTTCCGCATACTCTCCACACTTTGCTGATACAACGCCGCCTGCCGTTTCGTCAATCCGCAATACGCATTGATTTCCGTTTTCTCCGGCAAGTCCGCAATAATTTTCTTGTCCGTCTTCAAACGCCGCAATATGTACGGCTGCGTCAATTTTCTTAACGGAGCAAAAATGATTTGATCGTTATTTTTGCCGAGTCCTTTGATAAACTTGGCAAACGCCGTATGTGTTCCAAGAAGTCCGGGATTGAGAAAATCAAACAGCGACCACAAATCACTCAACCTGTTTTCAATCGGCGTTCCCGACAACGCAATCCGGCTCTGCGACAACAACGCCTTCACCGCTTTTGATTGTTTCGTTCCGGCGTTTTTAATCGCTTGGGCTTCGTCGAGAATCACGAGTTGCCAACGCTCTTTCTTCAACCATTCAAGACGCTCAACCATTCCGTAAGTTGTCATGACAAGATTGTTGTTCTCCAACGTTTTCGGCTTATCCGTTCCCGCGCCGCTGGAATGAACGATGCGAGTTGTCAATGTCGGGGCAAACTTCTTGATCTCGCTTTCCCAATTGCCGAGCAACGAAGCGGGCGCAACTAACAACGATGTTGGTTGAGATGTTTGTTGGGATTGTTGTTGAGATTGTTGTTGATGTTGATATTGCTGATGTTGATGTATTAACAACAGTGCGATTACCTGAATTGTTTTGCCCAGTCCCATATCGTCGGCGAGACATGCGCCGAGTCCGAGTTGCGTCATAAGCCGTAACCATTGCACGCCGATTTCCTGATACGGTCGTAGTGTTGCGTTCAATTTGTTTGCCAAATCTTTTTCGTTCCATTGACTGCTTTCGGGGTTGCGGATTTGGTTCAATGTTTCCGCCAGTTGCCCAACCGGAACAACCTCCGACCATTCACGAAACGCAATTTCGGTTCCCGCTTTATTGCGTTTGCTCTCCAACGGCAAACCGGACAACATCCTCATTCCCTCATAAAACGTCAAACCGTCTTCGTGAACATGTTTCGCAACTTGCCCCCAATGTTCCAACGCCGCTTGCAATTTTTCTTTATCAACTTCGACCCATTCGCCGCGCAGACGGACAAACGATTCATTACTGTTAAGCAACTCCCGCAATTCGTCTTCGGTCAGCGGTTCGCCGTTGATGGCGGTTTGGATATTGAATTGCAACAGGGAACCTGCTGTCAAGGTATTATGCTTGTCTTTTGTGCCAACTGAAATTTTAACTTGGGGTTTGCTTGCCTGTTTGCCTTTCCACCAATTCGGAACTTGCACGATCAAGCCTGCTTCTTCCAAAGCCGGAATATCCTGCAAGAGTTGGTAGGCTTGTTTTGGAGTCCAAGCGCGGGGTTGATAGACGGTTTGCTCGTCAATCATCTCCTTGACCCAACCGCATTTTTCGCCGGCATTATTAATCGGCTTCAACAAACGCAACAACGTATCTCTATCGCGTGCGGCTGCGTATTGTGTCAACGCTTTATGAAGCGGCAATTGTACGGGATTCGTGTTTGCGGCAACTTTGTTGGTGTAGGTTGCCATGAAGGCGAAGGGGCGTTGTTCGTCGCGTTTGTTCTCGGCAAGATGAAAAGTTACACGCCCAACAGTTCGCCAAAGCGGGTTTTGTTTTTGAATCCAGTCAACAGCTCCGTTGGGATATTTCGAGATTTGTTCGTGAACATATTTATCGAGAGCGTTCCACCATTCGGTCAATACTTCGCCGGTCAGATATTCCGCTCCTTCCATTGGCGGAGCGTTGGCGAGAAACATGGTGTTGTCCCAAATCGTCGGCGGTTCAACCGGCGGCAATTCATGAACAACCGCCTCAGGATTCGCCAACACCGGCAAATGACACAATTTTGTAAGATACTGTTTCGCGAATTGCCGCAAAAAATCGTAATCGGCAGGCAATGCCGCAGTCAATTTACCCGTTGCCAACAACAAAATCTCCGCAACATAATCGTCAACACCTTCCCCAAAAAACGGATGACCGGAAGGAAGAATACGAATAGGTAAATACGCAACCGTTGAAACAGACATCAGGAAGTAATGAATTCTTTGAAAATATTTTAAACCGTTTATACCGAAAGCCGGTATAAAAATTATTGTATACTGAAGCTGTTTTAAAATTCCTGAAACTGAACATGCAAGCGCAACAACGTGAAGCGGTTGTTCAAGGGCGAAGCCTATCGCCCTACCGGCTACGGTATAGAACTTCTCTAAGGATAATCGCAGATCAGATTCTATATTTTGATCTTGCGAATATCTCTCCCCCAATCAGCGTCGTTTGCGTGCTGATTTTAAATGGTTTTTAGCAATTGTGTTTTTGTCAATGGGGTGTATTTTATTTTTTTGTAGTCTAACGTTATTATTGTATTTGTGTGAAGTTATTTACCCATGTTTTTTTATTTTTTGTGAGGAAGTG
>JAIRWK010000156.1 GCA_031268995.1 Planctomycetaceae bacterium | reverse complement strand
CAACAAACGGGTTATTTGATCATGAGATAAATGACCATCAAGCAAGCGGGACAACCCCGTTGCCGTCGTCATACCGGTACTACTCAATAAATAATCCGTGTATAAATCTAATCGTTCTTTCATGATAAAAAATCCTATTACTACTTGGTTACGCTTAAATTTCGGGGCACCGTCCACCCTTGAATACGTATCTTATCAGGTTTATGCAATTCTACAATCACGTTTTTAACGGTAGTACAATAACTTGCCTAAATGTAGACCAAAAATGCGTAACATGAGGGTTTAAATTGTAATCACATTGCGTCCCTAACGGGACGGGAAATATTTTTGACACTGTTTTCTACCAACATATTGTCCCTAACGGGACAGAATCGCCATTTATTTATCACCGATCAGCAACTTCATAATCTCACCCCATGCGGGGCTTTTAATTTGGGGGCATCCGATTCGGCGGTTGCGCTGCGTTACACCACCGGTTATGCACATCACGCCCCATGCGGGGCTACGGAAAATATTCACCTGCTAAAATTTCAAGGCTACTGTTCACAAAAATGCAGGTTTTGGGAAGTTCCCATTTATATTCAAGGGAATTTTTGAAAAATACCATTTGTCAAAAATTGCCAAAAACAAATTGTTTCAAATTCGGTCGATTTTCCATTGATAGAATTCGACCGAATTCGAATAAAATCGATTTTTAGAAATTCCATAAATAATATTGAGCAAACGATTACTTTGTCCCTCATGTCCCTACCGTCCCTTATGCCCCTAAAAAACATTCGCGAGAATTTACCAGAATTATTTCTTGAACGAGAAATGTCAGAACATACACCTTCAAATAGTACAGACAGATGTCGGTTATGGTACATTTATTATTTTTTGTGAGATTTTCATTGCTTCTTTGACGAATGGGTCATCTGTTGCGCCGGAGATGGCGCGTACGTTTACTGGAATTTGCAATTTGCCATCAACTAATCTCGCAACCGTGATTCGTTGTTCGGTTTCTACCGGCACGTCCGGCGCAACACCAACACCGCTGTACGCGACTCCTTGCGGCGAATGGAATTTTTCAACAGTTATCCGCAATCCTGCTTGAGCATTTGGATTGCTGCCGTTGACCGGCAGAATTGCTTGTATCGTTCCTTTGCCGTAACTACGTTTGCCGACCAACACGCCGCGTCTGTGATCTTTGATCGCACCGGCAACAATTTCCGACGCGCTTGCACTTGCCTCATCTATCAACAAAATCAACGGCATCTTCAACGTGTTTGCATTCGTTGCCATGTACGGAGTCTCAACCGTTCCTTGCCGTCCTCGCGTCCGAACAATCACGCCTTCATCGATAAATAAATTCGCAACCTCGACTCCCATTTGAAGCAAACCGCCCGGATTGTGCCGCAAATCAAGCACAAGACAACGCATCCCCAACACCTCAAGACCAGAAATCGCCCGACGCAACTCATCAACCGTCCGCGTTTGAAATCCCGTCAACTTGACATACCCAACCTCACGATTCAACATCCGCACATCCTCAACACTAGGCACCTCAATCCGACGACGCAAAACCTTAACTTTCCGCACACCGGCACCGGCAGTTTGAACAACAAGATCGGTAAACGTTCCTTCTTGACCTTGCAAAAGGTTTGCCGCTGTATCTGTATCTTTGCCCCGTGTTGTTATGCCATCAACCGAATGTATCCTGTCCCCGTCAATTAACCCCGCTTCCTTTGCCGGACTACCCGAAATAACACGCACTATCATCAACGACTCACGATCAGATTTCAACTCCACTCCAAGCCCAACAAAATTGCCCGAAATCATCGAGTACGTGTCATTGAGTTGGTTTGGTGTCAGATAAGTTGTGTACGGGTCAAGCGAATTTACAATACCGCAAGTAAACTCCATCAACAAAATCACCGGATTCAAATTTATCTGCTGCAACCCGATTTCCGCTAAACGTAACACGCCGTTTTTAAGGTCTTCGCGGTTGCTTATACTCCAACCATCCGCCGCCTTCTGCAACGCCGCAATACAGTCGTCTATCTTTTCCGGTTGCACATTCAAATTTGACTTCAACCTGAAATTCGCATCCGAAAGAGCAATCGAAACATCGCGTAAACCATTGCGGAAAATTGTATCCCAATCCGGCACGTCAACATAACTCGTCTGAATCCGAGTAACTATCTCATCATGCAGCGCAATCGCATCAACCAAACCCGCCGACTTGATACATCGCATATAACTCGCATCCTCACAACGCCGCCGCACATCATAATGAAACCTTGCAACCAAAAAACGTTGAAGGAGCAAATTATTGTTACGATAAATCTGCAAACCGCCCTCATAATGCGTCAACGCATCCGCCCAACGACATTCCGACTCAAGCAATTCACCATTACGAATAATAGAATCTAACTTTTCCACACCTGCCGGAACTGGAAGCGGAAGCGGATTGCGAAGATTAGTTTGCGAATCGGGGTGCGGAATTAACGCTGGCGAAAGTAACGGCGGCGGAGCAAATTGCCGAGACGACGAAACTCCTGAAGGTGACGATTCGTAGGGCAACTGATTTTTATGCGTCGGCACACGAACACCTTCAATCGAATAAACATCATCACCGGCAATCGGCGGAAGAGGAACAACCTTATTGTAAAGTCCAGACGGATTATCTCTATTCAATTTGCTCGACGGCAACAAACCGGAAAAATCAGAATTACCGGTCAAAGGGGCTTGAGCAGAAGGCTGTTTTTGAGGAACTACCGGCGGCACAAAACGCAATGTCTGCGCAAATATTACCGAAGAAATAAAGAATATTGTAACAATAATTACACAACAACCAGCAACAAACCGGTTGAAGTACGGAAGACATACCGAAGCCCACGCGGACAATATACCAAAGCCGGTACGAGCGACAGGCTTCGCTCTTGAACAATCGTTTTGCAACGTTACGCTCACGTGTTCAGCTTCGTGAATTTTAAAACAGTTTGTGTATAAGTTCCGCTCTTGAACAATCGCTTCACGTTGTTGTGCTGGCGTATTCGGTTTCGGAAATTTCAAAACAGTTTGAAAATAGTTTGGCAGGGAGGATGCTCTTTTCATTGGCTTTTTGGCGGCAACACCGCTGATTTCATTTATCGCACTCGACCTACAACCGAAACCGACACGGACGAAAAATTTTTCGCACCAACACAATCTAATATCGCCATGTCTTGTTTCAGGAATCTTAAACCGCTCGCTTTCAAAATCTCGACAACCGCCGCCAACTTGCCCATCTAAAAACGGGCTTCGACGTTTTGAAATCACCGAAATTCATAACGCTTGCAACATAATTACGGCTTATACCAAAGCCTATCGCCTTAACGGCTACGGTATATTTCGATCAAAAGCCGTGTTGAGTGTGAAAATTAATGGGGGGGATGGGAAGGGGGGAACGGGAACGTTTTGCAATGTTCACGCCTAAAATTTTCAACAACTCGCCAGTACACCTAACCGGAAAACACGACCTCACATTTTGAAACCATTGATTCCAAAATGTAATTGACATGCTCTGTTTACGAAATTTGTCCGAAAGTGTTTATACCGATGTTGGTATTGGCGGTAGGCTTCGCTCTACCGGCTACGGTATAACCGGAACAGGTTGAAACTCGCGTGTACCCTCGCGACAGATTATACCCCACAAAAAGAGAGGGGGCAAATTATTTTGACGGAATTATTGGATAACAAGAAACGCTAACAAACAAAATATAACGTTTATACCACAGCCGGTACTCCACACCTCAATTGTATACACAAGAGAATTTCCAAAAATTGATTTTACTCGAATACAGTCGATTTCTATAGACTGCCAATCGACCGAATTTGAAATAATTTATTTTTGGCAATTTTGGGCAAATAGTATTTTTCAAAAATTTCCTAGGGCATTGCCCAAAAATAAATGACCATTAATGTTCAATAAACGGTTTTACCTTAGGTGATTCCTCTTTATGCTGAAGCTACTTTAAAATTCCTGAAGTTGAACACGCAAGCGTAACAACGTAAAGCGGTTGTTCAAGGGCGAAGCTTACCGCCCTACCGGCTACGGTATGACTGTAGGGTATAATGGTAATTTTATTTTCGGGCGATGCCTTATAGGAAATTGCGGGAGTTGATTTTCCCCGTCCCGCTAGGGGCGGAATGTTAGGACTGTCCAAACGGTTTAATTTGTAATCACATTGCGTCCCTAACGGGACGCGGAATATTTTTGACAATGTTTTCTACCAACATTTGTCCCTAACGGGACAGGATCGTTAGTTACTTTGTTGACAGTTCGAAATTGAATATATTTTCTTTCCCTTTTTCCACCTTAACCGGAGCGATATCGGAAGTTTGTGAACTACCGTATTTTTCTGGAATAATATGGATCAATGGCGGGATAAATGGCAGCGCGGAATCACCGTATTTTTCGTTATTCTCAGCAGACAATTCCGGTTTGGTTTTATATTTATCTTCGATATCTGTTTTAGAAAATGTTACGTTATATTCTCCGGGTTGTGCTCCGCCGCCGAATTTTGCGCCGCCGGTTGACAAGACAAAATTTCCGTTCTGTGTTGTCATTCCGAAGGCTTCCATATTTCCGGCGGAAATAGGCGAAAAAGTAATTCTGACACCCTCAATAGGTTTACCATCCAGTTTTACCGTTCCTGAAACAGGAATTGTTCCATAAGGATTGTTGTTTTGGCAACCCGCCAAAATAAACACAATAAATACTAAAATTAAGAAAGATTTTGTTTGTAACATAGGAATTTTAAAGTAGCTTGAGTGTAAAAGGTAAAAATATCTGACCGGAAACCGTTTTATCCGGTCAGACATCATGAAAAATATACCGAAGCCGGTATGGGCGATAGGCTTCGCCCTTGAATAACCGCTTCGCGATGCTGCAATTGTGAGTTCAGTTTCGGGAATTTCAAAACAGCTTGAGTGTAACGATACGAAAAACAGAGTCAGTTATGGTCTGGCGGCGGTTTCACCGCCGTTAATACTTCCTAACTCTGACCAAAGACCATAAGAGACCGGCGGAGCATTCAGACCGGAATTTCGATCATAATTCCGGGCAACAACATGAGCGACAGTATCCGCTGCTATACTTAAATTAGCAGTATGAATGGTTTCATTAACAAATGTAATGGAACCATCCAAAAATGAAACATTAATTCCTCCAGGATGAGCACTGGTTGCGCTTATCGTACCATCATTCAAATTGGCACTCTGGCAACATGATGGAGAGTTAGGTGGTAATAATGTATGAAACCCCGTTATTGGATGCATATTGTCAAAAGCCCGCATTCCTGGTGCGTGCGACTGATTATGGATCATTTGATTGGGGGCGAGGTATCTTCCATCGGGACCTTTCAATTGCAAACAATTTTGCGGAGGGTTCCAATATCCTGCGCTATCGCCTGTTCTAGCAACACGTCGTCGATAATTTCCTCCCAGATCTGTTGCGTTTAGAGCATCATTGACCAAGTGTTCCGAATGCATCACGGTATTGGACGTTCCATCTGCAATACTATTGAAATCACGCGGACGTACCGCCGATTCAAGCCATGAACGTACATGAAAAGACATAACCTGATTACTCATAGACGTACTAGACGCATTCATAATGAAGCTAGGCAGGTCTGCCAAACATCCAGCATAACTTGCCTTAATATTTCCGTTTTCATAACCATTAGCACTCCATTTGGCTGATTCGCCATCCGATGGACAAAGCAATGTGGTGATGGGACGAATTGACTGACCATTATCTGCGTTATAGGGTTGAATACCGGAAGTAATACAGGCATCGTACATTGCTTGTCGTTCGATGAACGGCAGAAGTACAAAGAAATGATTTCGCCGATTGACACCTCCTGCTAATGGATCACCGAAATAGGCGGGAAACCGCTGATGAGCATCGTGAAAATTGTGAACACTTAAAGAAATTTGTTTTAAGTTATTGCTGCACTGCATTCTTCGTGCCGCCTCGCGTGCTGCTTGAACTGCGGGCAACAATAACGCAATCAAAAGACCAATGATTGCAATCACAACCAAAAGTTCAACAAGTGTAAAAGCCAAAAAACCAAGACAAGGTTTGGGAGAAATCCTAGTAGAATTATCGTTACAAAAATTCCCAACTTTGGAATTTTCGTTTCCGAAACAACATATGGCCCCCCCCCCCCCCTTGTCTGCCTAGTTTTTCTATTTTAACACATGTTGTAACGTCAATACTTACATTGACTTCAGCATTGACCAAACTTGACACTAAATCTGTCTTTTTCATTTTCTCCTCCATTTCAATTTTGTTACTGGATTTGACAAATGTTTGTAAAAATTATTGCGCCGTAACTTTTCTCGTTTGGTAAAAAGAAAACATTAACAACACAATAAACGACTATTTAAACGCGAATAAATTTAACACGGCACAGACCGAAAATTAAACTCACCACGATCAAACGCAAAATCGATCATCAAACCACGAGAGTATAAAACAATTCGTCAAAAAACGCAATCCCTATTTTTGTGGATTTAAGAAAAAACTTTTTTAGCACGCAGACGACACAGATCAGGAAAGATATTCGCAAAATCAGAAAATGAAATCCGATATGCGATCATCTTTTAAAATCTGCGTCATCCATATGCTAATTTTTAAATCATTACAATCTTGCGACACCGCTTTTTCTCGCGGCTTCGGCGACCGCTTTGGCGACCGCTTTGGCAACATCTTTGTTCAACGGACTCGGAATGATGAAATCCGCCTTCAACTCACTGTCCGATACCATTGCGGCAATCGCGCGCGCAGCAGCAATCTTCATCTCGTCATTTATATCGCTTGCCCGCACATCAAACGTACCCCGAAAAATTCCCGGAAATGCAAGCACGTTGTTGATCTGATTGGGGAAATCGCTACGTCCCGTGCCAATAACCGCCGCACCCGCATTCTTCGCCTTGTCCGGCATAATCTCCGGCGTAGGATTTGCCATAGCAAAAATAAACGGGTCTTTGTTCATACTCTTGACCATCTCCTCCGAAACACAATTCGGCGCAGAAACCCCAATAAATACATCAGCACCCTTCAACACATCCGCAATCGTACCTCGCTTGCCTTTCTTGTTCGTTATCTCCGCCATCTCAATTTTTTCAGCATTCAATCCGTCTCGCCCCTTGTAAATAGCACCTTGCCTATCGCAAAGAACCACATCATTCAAACCCAACGCTATCAATAAACGTATGACCGCAATCCCCGCCGCACCAGCACCACTCGTAACAACCGAAAGCTCCTCCAACTTCTTGCCCGTCAATTTCAACGCATTGAACATCGCCGCAAGAGTAACAACAGCCGTGCCGTGTTGGTCGTCGTGGAAGATCGGAATATCACACGACTGCTTCAACCGCCTCTCAACCTCAAAACAACGCGGCGCAGAAATATCCTCAAGATTTATACCGCCAAAACTACCCGCAAGAAGCGTAACAGTATTAACTATCGTGTCAACATCCTTTGAACGAATACAAAGCGGAATAGCATCAACATCAGCAAACGCCTTGAATAATGCACATTTACCTTCCATTACCGGCATTCCGGCTTCGGGACCAATATCGCCCAACCCAAGCACCGCCGTTCCATCCGTAACGACAGCAACAAGATTGCCGCGACGAGTCAATTCATAACTTAAATTGACATCCCTTTGTATTTCGAGGCAAGGTTGAGCCACGCCGGGCGTGTATGCCAATGACAAATCATCTCGTGTGTTGAGAGGCACGGGGCAGATGACTTCGATTTTACCTTTCCATTCACGATGTTTTTTGAGAGATTCAGATGCGTAATCCATTTGAAAAATTTTTTGAACAAGTGATTAATACCATAGCCGATATACTGAAGCCGGTATGGGCGATAGGCTTCGCCATTGAACAACCGCTTCACGTTGTTACGCTCGCGTGTTCAGCTTCGGGAATTTTAAAACAACTCAAGTATAAAGGCAAAAGATTCTGCCCATACCAGCTACAATACAGTTTTAATAATAACACGTTACCAATTCCACAATTCCGATCAACAGAACAAAAAAAAGGTAAACAACAAAAATTCGCAGGGAAATACTGAAAAATTTTTTGCACAAAATTTCAAGCGGAGGGCACGGGGCTCGAACCCGCAATCCTTTTCAGGACACCTCATTTCCAATGAGGCCGCTAACCATTCGCTTACCCTCCATGCTAATCGCATCTCACAAACCGCCAAAACCAAAAACACAACCAGCCAAAACATCCGCAAAAAATTCAAAAATCCCCAACCCACAAGACAAGAATTATAACCAACCCTACCAAAAACACAAGACGGAGAGAAAAAAGGATATACCAAAGCCAGTAGGGCATGGCACGCAGATGACACAGATTCAAGGGAGATTCGCAAATATACTTAAAACTACTTTAAACTGAACTTTTGCAAAATGGCATTTTACAGTATAAATCAAAGGAGTTGAAGCATCAAAAAACGCCAAATTTTATTGTATTATCGTATCATATATTATTTTTCAAAAATTGATGTGCTGGAAAATCAAGGGTTTCATAACATAGACACAAAA
>JAIRWK010000147.1 GCA_031268995.1 Planctomycetaceae bacterium | reverse complement strand
CTATTTTTTGTTACAATAATATCGTTGATTAAATTCGATGGTAAATTCTTGCCCATCGGTTCAAGCGGAACAGGACTACAATTGTTTTGACCAAAACGATCCGGCGCAACAATATTTTTAGCGTGTTTATATTCGCCTTTTACGTTACGATTAAAAATCGCCAAGCCATGACATTGTGTACCAACAATCAACGTACCATCAATTTTAAACGCAAGAGCCGACGCTTGATCTTCAAGCAATCCGTCTTCGCGTGTAAAATGTTCCCAATCATCCGTGTCAATTTTATAACGCGAAATTCCCGCCGAAGTTGCAATCCAAACATCGCCGTCAACAGGACAAATTTTTATATCAAAAATTCTTTCGCCAATCGGTCCATCAACAACATCATAATTTTTCCAATCCTTACCGTTAAAAACCGAAACGCCCGTGTTCAAATGTCCAACCCATAAACGCCCAAGCTTATCAATTGCCAAAGCGTAACCGTTGTTATCACTAAGACCGTTTTTTGTCGTAAATTGGGCAACTTTTCCGTCGGCGTTGCAATGAAAAACGCCTTCGTCTTCTGTCCCAATCCAAGCTCCGCCTTCCCCGTCATCAATTAACGCAACAATAAACTTCGCATTCAAACCAGCGATTCGCTTTACCGTTGGTTCGGTTTTTTGGGCTTCGTTTTTATCTTGTGCAATAGAAAAATTTGAAATGACGACAATTGTAAAAATAATTATCGTTACAAAAAAACATTTATTGAAAATTTTCATATTTGCCATTCCTTCGCCGTATAAGTGGGAAAATAAATGTGACAGAAATTATTGACGCTGTGAATTATTTATTTTGATAAAATAAAAATCACAACAACTCTCCGTTACAAAAAATCAAAATTCACAAAATCCAGACATCCACAACTGATGCGGACGGGCATTGTGACTCATCACAACAATTTTGTCAAGCGGTCAGTTGAGAAAATTTCATTTCCGAACAAAAAAGATAATTTATCGTTACACTAATTCAAACATAATATAAGACTATTTTTATTTTTTTTCAACAAAGTATACTCAAGCTGTTTTGAAATTCCCGAAGCTGAACACGGAAGCACAACAACGTGAAGCGGTTACTCAAGGGCGAAGCCTATCGCCCTACCGGCTACGGCATATCATGTTTGTCCTGTTATACCGGCTATGGTATACTGGGAGCGGTGTATTGCTATGAATATTGATAATGTTATACTCAAACTGTTTTAAAATTCATGGAGCTGGACACAGAAGCGTAGCATCGCGAAGCGGTTGCTCATGGGCGTTAGGCTTCGCCCTTGAGTAACCGTTTCATGTTGTTGCGTTGCCGTGTTCAGCCTTAAAACAACTTTAATAGAAATATGTCAGAATCTTTACAATTGACGCATTGGCATTGCCAAGAAACAATCAGTGATCATTTACGCAGATGGTCTTCTTCTGCGCCGAGATGGGGAGTTGCTGATACTTGTTGTGAGTTGGTTGAGCGTTTTCTTATTCGGACGAATTCGTTTGAACATCGTTCAGGTGTTCCTCTTATTGTTGCAATGCTTGGCGGTACCGGCACGGGCAAGAGTTCATTGATAAATGCGTTGCTTGGTGAGCGTGTTGTAGTTGAGGGCAAGGAGCGTCCGACGACAACGGAAGCGATTCTTATTGTTCATAGTTCAATTGATCCGGCAAGCTGGAACAAAAACGGTAACAGTAATTTTGATTTGTCTGGAATCAAAATAGAAAAACGTAATAATCCGATTTTGGAGAGGTTGGCGATTATTGATTGTCCTGATCCTGACACGACTGAAAATGCGGAGTTGCGTGAAAGTAATCTCGCGCGGTTGCGTGCAATTTTGCCGATATGTGATTTGCTCATCGTTACGGCAACACAACAGAAATACCGTAGCCATCGGGTTTTAGATGAGCTTTTCGTCGCGGCTTCCGGTGCGCGTCTTATATTTGTCCAAACGCACGCCGACACGGATCGGGACATACGGGACGATTGGCGTAATGTGCTTGAGGGCGATTACGAAACGGGCAAGATATTTCTTATTGATTCGTCGTCGGTGGTCAAGTTGCGGCATAGCAACGGGCGTTTGCCGAGCGAGTTTGAGGAGTTTCGCCAACTTCTTACTGTTGGATTGAATGAGGAAGCGGCGTTGCGGATAAGGCGTGCGAATTATTTTAGTCTTGCGGAGACGGCAGTTTCTGATTGTTGCGGGCAAGTGTCGAATCAATGGGATTCTGTAGCACGGTTGCGGGAACGTATTTCGGAGGAACGTCATCGGCTTGGTGAGCGGATGGCGGAGCGAATGCGTGATGATCTTATTCGGGACAGGCGGGTGTGGGAATCACGTTTGGTCGGCAGGGTCACGTCGCAATGGGGCTATAGTCCGTTTTCGTTGGTGTTAAGAATTTATCAAGGGTTGGGTTGGCTTTTTTCCGGCGCGTTGCTTTTTCGGGCAAGGTCGCCTATCCAACTCGCGATTTGGGGAACATACACAGGCTTGCAATCAATTAAAAAATGGTCAAAAAGACGTAGATCAAAAAAAACCGCAAACAACGTCGTTTTAAATCAAGGAGATGAACATCGTTTGAAAGAGGCGGCGTTAATATTAACCGGATTCGCCAATGATGCTGGCATGCCTACAGAACATTGCGAGCCAAATTACATCCTAAACGAATCACGCAACGCAAGCGATGCCTACATGGTAAATATCTCGCAAGAATTAGAAGGAATTTGCGACAGGTTGGCGAAAAAAAATAACAGATGGTGGTGTCGTCTTTTTTATGAAATCATGTTGGTTGGGATGATTTTGTTTATATTGTTACGTCCGGCGAAAAACTTTTTTTATGACACGCTTGTTGAGCCGCAAGTTACGATGTTGGGAATGGATTTTTATTTGGTCTCTTGTTTTTGGATGGTGGTTTGGTGTTCCATTTTGCTCGGTTTGTTTATGTTTCGGACAAGATCGGGGCTCGAAAAAGAAATCAAAGAATCATCAAATAACTGGCAACGCCTAAACGCACTAGAACTATTTTTCGCCGCAATCGAAAACGATACAAACCAAGTCCTAACCTACCGCAACGAATTAGATAAAATAAACCAACGAATCAATACAATAAATCAACAAGCAGATAAATTAGACAAAAGAATAGGCAGAAAAATTCACATACCGTAGCCAGCAAGGCGATAGGCTTCGCCATTGAACAACCGCTTCACGTTGTTACGCTTGCGTGTCCAGCTTCTGGAATTTTAAAACAGCTTGAGTGTAATAATTCAACGGAGTAAACACCGCAAAGACTATTTGCCAAAAACAAATTATACCGTAGTTGCTGTGAATTTATTTTTATGATTACAGGATTGTCAGGATATAATAAAAAAATCCTGTCTATCTTGCTATCTTGTAAATCCTGCCAAAAAAATAAAAACTGAATTTCATAGTGCGATGAGTATATTTCAAATTCGGTCGATTCTGGTCAATAGAAATCGACCGAATTCGAATAAAATTAATTTGGGGTAAAAAAAACTTTGTAAAAAAAACTTTCGCGAAAAAAGGGAAGGGCGGTATCTTGAAGACTAACGCCCATGTCGGCTTTGGTATATGTTCTTTACAATTTTCACTAGAAAATCGATTTCTTCATACGTGTTGTAAAATGCAAGCGAAGCGCGTACTGTACTCTCCTGTCCGAAATGTCTCAATATTGGTTGCGCGCAATGATGTCCCGCTCTTACGGCAATTCCTTCAGTTGCGAGTCTTTTGTTTACTTCATCAGTTGTGAATCCGTCAACTAAAAATGAAATTACCGCCGCGCGGTTTGACGCACCGCCGACAACTTGCACTCCCGCAATTTGCCCCAATTCGCCCAACGCATACTCCAAAAGCCGATGCTCATATTGACGAATACTCTCCAACCCAATCGAACCAACATAATCCAATGCCGCACCAAGACCAACCGCATCCGCAATATTGCCCGTACCCGCCTCAAATCTACTCGGTGCCGGATTGTAAGTTGTCCGATCAAACGTTACATCCGAAATCATGCCGCCGCCGCTTTGGTAAGGACGCATTGAATTTAATATCGACTCCTTGCCGTACAACACACCAATCCCAGTTGGGGCAAAAATTTTGTGTCCCGAAAAAACAAAAAAATCCGCCCCAAGCGTTTGAACATCAGTCGGCAGATGCGGAACAGATTGCGCTCCGTCTATTAACACAACAGCCCCGAATTGATGCGCAATTTGAACAATCTCCTCCGCAGGTGTAATCGTCCCAATCGCATTTGAAACTTGCGTAACAGCTACCAACTTTACCTTGCCGCTTCGCAAAATATCCGTGTAATTGCTGATCAATAACTCTCCTTTTGAATTGACCGGAATAACACGAATGACCGCCCCAACCTCCGCCGCAAGTAATTGCCAAGGAACAATATTAGCATGATGCTCAAGATGCGAAATAACAATCTCATCGCCCGCATGAATGTTGTCTCTGCCCCACGCCGACGCTACAAGATTTATCGCCTCCGTCGTCCCGCGAACAAAAATAATCTCATTGACCGACGCGGCATTCAAAAACTTACGCACCGTCTCGCGTGATTGTTCGTAAGCGTCCGTTGACCGCGCCGCCAAATCATGCGCACCACGATGCACATTCGAATTTTCATGCTCATAAAAATACCGCAACCGCTCAATCACCACTCGCGGTTTCTGCGTCGTCGCCCCATTGTCAAACCACACCAAAGGCTTACCATGCACACGCTCCGAAAGAATCGGAAAATCGTTGCGAATCGAAACTATGTCAAACTCACGCGATAGACCACTAACAGATTTCGGTTGGTTATTCGCGGACAATGTTGAACCGTTCTTGGAATCGGTTTGGTTGTTATTGAAGTTGGCATTGTCAAGATTGACCGCACTCTGCAAATTGTTGTCCACTAAATCAAACGCAACTCGCGAAATATCATCCAAATTATTGTTGTAAAGAGTTTTTGAAATCTCTTGCCCAATACGTTGCACGTCCCAATCAAGCCAATCAGTACGTAAAACCGGATTCGGTTGACTCAATTGTGACGGAATTTTTGGGGAAGTTTCAGGAGAATTCGGAATATTTGAAACATCCGTTTGAACATCAATAGGCAACACAGCAGTTGAAATTTGATCCGCAACAAATGGACTCTGATCAGTAAAAAAATCGTCCATATAACCCGAATAATCCGACGACACCGTAGCAGGTACGGGCATCAGGCTTTGCCCTTGAACAATCGTTTCACGTTGTTGTGATTGCGTGTCAAACTTCGGAAGATTTGAAACAGCTTGTGTAGAAAATAACTTTTGCCGCAAATCATTCGGCACACCCCCGCCCGCATCAACATTGTCCAACACACCCGCAATCTCTTTATCCGCAAACTGAACCTCCTCACCGGCATCAGCAGCAACAACCGCAGCATAAACGAGATTGTCAAGAGTAGAAGTATTCATCGTATTGGTTTTTTTGTTGCGCTAATCAGTTAAGTAAAACGGATTAGCTGATAAAAAATTATTTCGAATTCAGTCGATATAAACCGACCGAATTCGAATAAAATCAATTTTTAGAAATTCATACTAGGAAACAAAAGAGACAACGTAATCCGAAACCGCTAGGCAATACGGCTTCGGACTATTTGCTTCTTGCTTCGGATTATTTGTTGCTGTACGAGTAGTAGTTGCCCACGTCAACATTTTCAAGTACCGCAACAGCATCATCCGCCAAAATTGCCAGCGAACAATAAACCGATAAAAAATATGACGCGATTCCTTGCTTGTCAACTCCCATAAATCGCACAGCTAACCCGCGAGAAACACCACCTGGCAGATTTGCTTGATACAATCCCAAAACGCCGCGTTTCTTCTCGCCAGTACGAACAAGCAAAACATTCGTCTTACCAGCTTTGCCCTGCGGATTCTTAATGCCGTCAACAAACAACTTGTCAGTCGGCACAATCGGAATACCACGCCACGTCAAAAACGGCGCACCATAGTACGAAACCGTAGCTGGCGGAACCCCGCGCCGCGTACACTCCCGCCCAAACGCCGCAATCGCTCGCGGATGCGCAAGAAAAAACGAAGGCTCCTTCCAAACTTTGGAAATCAACTCGTCAAAATCATCCGGTGTCGGCGAACCCGATATAGATTTTATCTTTTGCGAAGCGGTGGTATTTTTCAATAAACCGTAATCATCGCTATTGACCAGTTGGCTTTCTTGTCTTTCTTTCAGACTCTCAACCGTGAGTCGTATTTGTTCATTGACTTGATCGAATGGACTGCTGTACAAATCGGCAACACGCGTGTCAATGTTAATAACAGTAGAGATAGAATTCAATCTATACTCACGCGGCGCGGATTCATAATCGACAAAACCTTCAGGGACTTCGCCGTCGTCAGTAGCTTGACGGCAAAGCGAATCCAACGGCGTTTCGCCTTCTTGGACTTTATTCAACCTGAAAATCCCCGTCTCCAAAGATTTCCAATCAAGAAAACGCGGCAACCAACGCGGCGTCAAAGAACCAAATTGAGGTTCTGTTTTAGTTACATTGGCAAGCTGATACGCTGCCTGCGAACTCAATGATCTGGGCGCATTACCTGCTTCAGACATAATTCATTCCTCCAAAAAAAGGGCATACGGAAGTTAAAAGAAACACAATTATCGTACAATTATACCAAAGCCGGTATGGGCGAATAGGCTTTAATTTTCGAACAATCACTTACGCCTACATGTTTTGTCTTCGTAAAAAACAAAGGTACAATGGCGCAAATCCATAAACGCCCGCTACAACCGACAAAAGCACACCACACCACGCCGCAACTGATACGAGCAGTGAAGGAAACCTCAGCCCTGAGCAATCGCTTTGCGTTGTTGCGATTGCGTGTTTAGTTGCGCGGGAATTTTAAAACAGCCTGAGTATATCTATTCCTGTGTTCACCGTATTACAAGAAATTTTAAACCGTTCTCACGTTAAACTTCGTTTTTTCTCGTTTGCATTAAATTGACAAAGGCGGGCTTCAACGAATCGCGTTACCGAAATCTAAGATGCGATTGGCAAGTCAGACGAGCAAGGCTCCAAAACCGACTTCGGGCGAAAATTCTACAACGATAAACAAAGGTGTCAATAGGGGAGGGGGATTTACCAAAATACCAATAGTGGTAAATTGATCACAGTATACACTCAAGCTGTTTTAGATTTCATTTTTTTGTTGAAGGTTTGGAATTTTTCAGTAAAAAAAAATATAAAAAGCGGAAGAAGAAGGAATTATTGAATTAACAGAATTAGGTGAAACGATAACCCTGCAACATGTTTTAGCGTTAATCATAAAGTTAAAACAAATTTGTAATTATGAAACAGAAAGTAAAGAAAGTATAAAATTGGATTATCTCAAAGATGAATTACAGGAACTTATTGCAGAAAATAACAAAGCACTGATTTTTTCGCAATATCCTAACGAGACATTGAGAAAAATTGAACCGGAACTCCAAGAGTTCAATCCGGCGGTTTATGACGGTTCTTTATCTGATACGGCAAGAAATCGAATCGTTGATTCTTTCCAAAATAAGGAAGATATTAAAATATTGTTAATCTCTTTAAAGGCGGGGAATGCAGGAATTACCTTAACAAGAGCGAATTATGTTTATCATTTTGACATGTGGTGGAATCCTGCGGTTGCCGCTCAAGCGGTCGGACGGGCATTACGCATCGGACAAAAAGCCAATATCGTTTTTGAACGGTTTTTATTAACAAATGGAACGATTGAGGAACGTATTTATAAAAAAGTGAAAGAAAAAGAAGCGTTATTTAATCTTGTCGTGGATGATTTAAGTGAAGACGAAGAAACAACAGCATCGAAAATACTTAATGAAGATGACATTTTCGGTCTTTTTGGATTAAACAAACCCCATTCTAAAGAGAGTGTTTCAAAATCTTGTAATATTGATTCTTTTGATCCATTTCAATTTGAAGAATTTATCAGTGATTTATTTTCCAAGAAAGGCTATCACACACGATTAACCCAAAAAAGTCGGGACGGCGGAGTTGATATTTACGCAAAATATCGAAGTCCAACGGGAAGTTACGAAGAAGTAATTATCCAATGTAAACATAAAGAAAGGTCTGATTCATCAGTTGGAGTCGAACCGGTACGTGAAATATTTGGC
>JAIRWK010000061.1 GCA_031268995.1 Planctomycetaceae bacterium | reverse complement strand
CATTGCCACGCTGCTTCGGAAGCAAGTGTTTAATCTGTTCGTAGTGTTCGTGTGTCCATTGCATGGCAGAATATAACGTTTATAATAAAAAATGTCAAGGGAAGTGTCAACACTACCTAGTATCCGCGCCTTTAGTCGCACAAATTGACTCTAAAATTTTCTGCGATTCCGGATGGTTATTTTTGCCCATGACGGAAAATATGGTAATAATCAGAACACTAAAAAACGTTATCCATAAAATAAAAGCAAAGGGAAACATTGCCACCATAGATAAAGGTGAACCAATCACGGCAACTATCGATAAACAAACGCAGTATTTTGATAATTGAATTTCATTCTTGTCAAAAATAAAGAACCCAATACGAAATACCACAAAAGAAAAAATAAGAGTAATAACCAAAGCCATGACACCAATGTGCCATCCGATTCTGTCATAACTTGCGCTACCTGCCATATTTACCTGTAATAAATCGAACCACAATGACAATATTAGCAAACTAATAAACAACGGCAAAACCATTAGTCCAAAAATAAAAATAGCAAAAAGGAAAAATAAACCATGTTGCAGTGATTTTGTTCTTGCGCCAGCCATGAAACCAAGACCGGTCATTGTAATACAAATTGTTGCAAAGAAACTAATAAAATGAAGTCCTATAAACCATTGAACGAAACTCTCGTATGGTTCTGAATAAAACAGAAGCAGAAATAGACTTGACGGCAAACACGGCGCATAAAGACAAAATAGCATTGTCATCACCACCCAAAACTTGCCCCATAAAACATCAGAACCGGTCAAAGGAGTATGAAGCAATAAGTCTTCGTTAGTTTGTTGTCTTCCAAGTTTACTGGCAAGAGTCATTGGTATTAGAAGTGCAGACAAATAAAAAACAACAGGAATCAAAAAAAAACACGTCCACAACTCCTCACTGTGAAAAATCATGTAAACTCCCATAATCGTGCCTAAACTAGACATTATGAGCGGCAGATGATAATGTTGCATCTGTTGCATTTCGAGGCGATAAATTGGGTTTTGTTTCATTGGATTATCTGAACGTAAGATTTCAACACGAAACACACGAAATATACTGAAGCTACTTTAAAATTCTTGAAGCTGAACACGCAAGCGCAACAACGTGAAGTGGTTGTTCAAGGGCGAAACCTATCGCCCTACCGGCTACGGTATAAAACGCGAATATTTTTTGTTCTCTATAATTCGCACCCATTGGCGAAACATTCGCGCTTTTCGCGTTTAAAAATAATAGTTTATCGATTTTGAAATTCCCAAAACCGAACACGCAAACGCAACATCACGAAGCCTAACGCTCGTACCGGTTTCAGTATAATCTGCGAATGATTACAAACATTATAGGGCGGTTGCGTGTGTTAGTGAATATGATATACTCAGGCTGTTTTAAAATTCCCGAAGCTACGGTAAACCTGCAACGCAGAGCGTTAGGCAAACGCAACAACGTGAAGCGGTTGTTCAAGGGCGAAGCCTATCGCCTTACCAGCTACGGTATGGAATTTTGCCCCTTTGAGTTTGGGTAGTGGTCTAATGACGGTGTTTATCCTCATTGTCCTATGAGTCCCTTTTGTCTCTCGTTTATTGGATATTAAAATGAAATTGAACGAAAATAATTCTGTTACGAAAATTGCAATTGTTATGGCAGCTGGCAAAGGTACGCGGATGAAATCGGATTTACCGAAGGTGCTTTATCCGGTTTCGGGGCGTCCGATGATTGAGTATGTTCTCGATGTGTTGGAAACGGTGGTTGAGCGGATTTTGGTTGTTGTTGGTTATCGTGGTGAGCTTGTGCGTGAGTCTTTATCGGGGCGGCAAAAATTGCAATTCGTTGAGCAGACCGAACAACTTGGCACTGGTCATGCGGTCATGGTTTGCCGAGATCATCTTGTTGGTTATGGGGGCGCGCTGCTTGTGTTAGCGGGCGATGGTCCAATGGTTCAAGCCAAAACTCTAAATAAACTTTTTGACACGTACAATTCTAAAAATACATCGGACAAAAATTTGCCTGCTTGTGTACTTGGCACGGCGACAAAAGATAATCCAATGGGGCTTGGGCGTATTTTGCGTGATGTTGATGGTGAGTTTATTGGTATTGTTGAGGAACGTGATGCTACGGCGGAGCAACGGCGAATAAAAGAAGTAAACATGAGTTATTATGTTTTTCATTCACCTGATTTATTGAGTGTGCTTGGTGAGTTGCGGGCGGACAATTCGCAAAACGAATATTACATCACCGACGTACCGGCAGCACTAAAAAAACAAGAAAAAAAAGTAATCGCGTTGCCAATCCTAAAACATATCGAAACACTTGGAATCAATACCGTCGAAGAAGCAAAAATCGTCGAAGAAGCGATAAAAAACTTATAAACCATGCCGATATAATTCCCGCAACATAGCAACCACAAGGAACATAAAGGACACGAGGGACATTATTATACTGAAGCTACTTTAAAATTCCTGAAGCTGAACACACAAGCGCAACAACGTGAAGCGGCTGTTCAAGGGCGAAGCCTATCGCCTTACCGGCTACGGTATAAACCGGTATCGCTTGTCCTTTTGCTCTCAATGTCCCTTATGTCCTCTTTGTCCCTAATGTCCTTTATACTGAAGCTACTTTAAAATTCCCATAGCTGAACACGCAAGCGCAACAACGTGAAGCGGTTGTTCAAGGGCGAAGCCTATCGCCCAGGTAGTGTGCGAAATTTATTGTTCTTGATATTGTACCCCTAAAAAACAGCGGAGTTAGCAAAACGTAACAATAAATTTAGGACATGACCATAGCCCATACCGGCTTTGGTATGGTTTCATTTTGCTTGCAAAAAATGTTCAATTTTCTGTGAGTTATTTGTGAAATCTTTATCGGCTCTCGTAATGAGATCATCTTTCATTGACGGGTCATCTAAAGCGATATTTGATTTGCTGTCAATTCGCAAAATTTGATTTGGGTTAAGTACTAATCTAAGCAGATTATTTGCAGATTGTACTTGTAAATTTAAAATCATATCAACCAATTGCGCCTTATTCCACCGCGTCAGAAATCCCCAACCAAAGATTTTATTCCAAAACCCTCTTTTCTGTGAGTAATACGTGCGGTTTCCACAAGTTCCAATTGATAAAACTTGCAACTCGTCGAAACTTCTCTGTAAACGATATTTGGCATCAACCGCCGCAATTATTGCCGGACTATTTGCCCATAAACCGCCATCGGCTAGCAAATAATCATCCGCCTTGCACGGATCAAAATACATCGGTGCCGAACACGAAGCCGCAACCGCATCCTCCAACTCGACATCCTTATCTCGGACAAAATCAGGACTATATTGCGATTTGAACACGTAAACGCTTCCGTTGCCGATGTCCGTAGCGGGAATAAGCAATGGAAATTCAATTTTTCCAAGTGGCGGTTTATTGTGGAAAACGTCATCTAATTCTTTTTTTAGTATTTTTACGTTGTAAGGACTCATGAATAACGAAGCCCCTGGAAAATTTCCCAAAAATCGTTTTTTGAAAACCTTATTACCAAGTGCTTCGTATAAATCCACGATGTCTTTTGCAGAAATTCCTGCAACCAACCCCGCCGCAATAATTGAACCGGTACTAGTTCCGGTGATCATGTTGAAGTCGGTTGTCCATGAGACATTGTATATCTCTTCGATTTTTTTAAGAATATGTGCAGCGTAAATACCTCTGAAGCCACCGCCGTCAATGGAAAGGATTTTGAACATTTTTAGTAGAGATTGTATGCCGAAGCCGGTATGGGCGACAGACTTCGCCCACGAACAACCGCTTTACGTTGTCGCGTTTGTGTGTCTAGCTTCGGGAATTTTAAAACCAGCTACGGTATAATTTCTGATCTTGCGAATATCTCTTCCAAATCTGCGTCGTCTGCGTGCTGATTTTTTAAAATGGTTTTTAGCAAAATTCCCTATTGGTATATTGTCTTGAGGGTGGGTGGTTATTCGTTGTCGTTCCAAGGGTTTTGCCAGTCGCCCCAGTTTTCAAGATATTGTTGGTACACGGGGGTTTTGTCGGCTCTGTCGGTTAGCCAACTCTTGGCGTTTTTGACCAATCGTTGCTCCTCACGTCTCGATAGATTGCCGAAAAGAACATTGACCCGCAAAAATACAAAATACGTGTCCAAAACATCACAACGACAATAATCATTTATCCGTTGAATCTCGCCCGCATCAAATAAATCTTGAACCATAAATCCTTGCGTGTCCATTTTGCCGGGCTTGCCCAACATGTTCGCAACTAAATCCAAACCGCCGCTAAAACGAGTTGCGCCGTTGTTCGTCAGCACATCGTGAAGATCAATATGCGCTCTTGTGTTGTATCTATTTCGCGGTTGGTCAAATGATTTTGTGCCGATTGCGTACCATGCTTGAAGCGAAATTCCATACCTGAACGCCGCCAGCTCAAGCAACGGAATATCAAAACTGCGACCATTAAACGTAACAAGAACCGGTTGTTTGTACGCACTCCAACCCCGCCAAAATTTATCACAAATCTCATGCGGTCGATAATGCGGCTCGTCAAGCGCAACCAAATCAATAAGCGAAAAATCCGCAGCAACCTTAGCCACAACCGCCGAAACCGGTATTTGATAAGTGTAAGGAATAAAATCCTTTTCTGTTGCCGCTAGAATTTCGTCGCGAAATTTACGTATCGCTTCGGATTCAGGCACCTTGCCGTCAAAATGCACGCGCGAAACCAATTTCGGATCCGCCACACTCTCAATATCAAACACAAAATACGCTGGTAATTCACTCATAATATATACTACTTGTAATGCACACAAAACATATTCAATAACGACGAAAGCGAACTGCTATTGCCCTCTTTGAATACACAACTCACCTGACAATCAACAACAGGTCCTTTGACAGAATTTATAAGAACCGTGCAAAGTTGCGAACGCAACCTCCGTATCGGTTCAATACTCGGACGATTCAAATCCGCCGCCTTCTCAACAACAAGCACCAATTGACGCTTTTTTGCCTCCGCAAGCATAACGTTGATCGTAATCGCCGAATCCACCTTGCCCACGAGAAACGACTCCACCGCAAATTTCGCCTTCTGCGCATCAACCATACCGCTACCCATGCCGTATATCATTGCTTGATCGCCGAATGGTCCCGAATTAATTTCCGCGAACGTTGTCATCATGCACGTAAAATTCGTCCGAATAATACACACATTGACATCAAACAAGAGAATATCTCTCGATTTCAAAATCGCGTCATCTCCGCGTTTGTGCCCTACATTTTGGAATGTTTTGCGGATGTCAAGATAACGATCCGTGCGCACACCCACTTTGCCGTTTATGTCAAAGAAATCTTCTGTGAAAATAAACGTAAACTTCCGACTCATGCGCGTAATACGCTTGACAAAATCTTCGACGCTAGCCACCACTTGTTCCCAATATAATTATTATAAAAATAGTCTGAATGGTTTACTATTCACACCGCAATCCATTTTGGCGACGTTTTTTATTCTTGAGTAAACTCTTTAAACAAAATCACAACCTCACGGCGTAACTCCGCGACGAAACGCTTCCGAAAGTGAGCGTGGAACGGTTGCTTCGGCTTGAATGACCAGTGCGCGGTTTTCGCTGACTTTTGCTTTCATTTCTTGTTCTTGCGCGAGAGCTTGTGCGCGGCGTTCTTCGGCTTTTGCGCGGGCAACACGGGTATCGGCTTCGGCTTGATCGGCTTGGAGTCTTGCGCCTATATTTTGTCCGACATCAATATCCGCAATGTCAATCGAAACAATCCTAAACGCCGTTTGCGAATCAAGACCGCGATCCGAAACCGCTTTGGAAATGCTGTCAGGATTTTCCATCACTTCAAGATGTGTATTTGCCGAACCGATTGCCGTTATGATTCCTTCGCCGACGCGCGCGATTATTGTGTCTTCTGTTGCGCCGCCGATTAGTTGTTCAAGATTTGTCCGAACAGTTACCTGCGCGCGGACACAAAGTTCAACACCATTTTTAGCGACTGCGCTAAGGGTTGAGCGACCTGATTTGTGGAGGTCGGGGCAAACTATAATTTTCGGATTGACGCTAGTTCTAACCGCGTCAAGTACATCACGTCCAGCGAGATCAATTGCTGCCGCTTGATCAAAATTTAGATCAAGCGATGCGCGTTGTGCGGCTATCAACGCGCGAATAACACGCAAAACATCGCCGCCCGCCAAATAATGAGCAACAAGTCTGCGAGTTGTTATCCCCTCGGGTGGTGTTATGGGCAAACCGGATTGTTTTGCCATAATTTTCGCTTGGACAACATGCCTTGAGCGAATTTTCATCAAACTCATGCTGATTAAACTGAACATGGATATTCTTGCTCCGGCTGCAAACGCTTGCAACCAAAGCGATCCATAAAATACTACGGCAATAAAAATCAGAAACGCCATCAATACGCTTGCGGCTATCAAAAAAAAGATCACCGCTTGAGTTATTTGGGTTTCGGCAAAAATAAGTGTTGTTTCCATTGTTTTTGTAATGGGGTTTGAATTTGGGTTGGCGGTTATTGTTATATTTTCTGCAATTGTTGCAGTCGAAGCGTTGCCGATTTTGAATCAAAAACGGCGAGGGTTGAACATTATCGCAAAAAATCATAACTTGGCAATAGGTGCAAGAAACCCAAAGCTGAAATTATATCGAAGCTGGCGCAACAGGTAGGCTCCATCCACATAGATATTAAGTCAAGGGTTTAAGTTTTTAATTTTCAAATAGTTGTTTCAACAAAACGTCAGGTGAAGTGTGGCTATTTGCAAGTTTATCGGAAAATAATTAGAGCAAAATAGGGCAAATATGGCGAATCGATAACAAATCACGGACAAATTTGGGGCAAATTCGTTGGTAAAATGAATGAAAACGGATCTCAAAAACATACGATAACTATTGGGCTGAAAATGACTTAAATCTTTAACTTAATACCTATGGATGGAACCCATAAGTATTAAGTTAGGGGTTTAAGTGGAAATTGGTATAGGAGATGTGTGTATTTTTTTGTACAATATGTTTTTTTTAGTTTCTTTTTTAGGTCGTGTTCTAGAATTATAGTATAATTGTACACCCCCCAAAGCAAAAGTTTATAACCAATTCCACGCAGATTTTGTGCATTTGTTCTGTCTTCGAAAAACGAATTCCTTTACGTACTAGCCTGCTACACCATGTTCTTAACGATAAATGATTTCGTTCGATCTTTTGCGTGTTTTTTTTTCGTAACAACCAACGTTTCCGAGTCGAACCGCTCATAATACGCATAGTTACCGTCCGTATAAACCTTACCAAGCTCCAGCGGCGAAAGCAGCTCCAATAATTTATCCAAGTTGTTATGTTCTCTCGTTCCAAACCAAAACGCAACCGCTTCGCCAGTATCATGGTCTATTGCCCACCATAGCCAAATCTGATGTCCCTTATCGCCGTAAAAACTCCACATTTCGTCCATTTCGATGCGTATTTTACCGATGGAATGCATCTGAAAGTATTCCTTGTTGATAGGACTTATGTCGCTTTCTTTTTTTTAATTCGGATATGACCGTGTCGGTACTAATGCCCAGACAACGGGAAATTGCCCTCACGCCGGAGCCGTTCACCGACTGTTTATAAATGTCTGATTTCACGCCGGACTTGCAAGCGTTGTAGGTATATTCCGTGTAAAATGTTCGATGCGAACATTCGAGGGTGTGGCAAATGTAGCGTTGTTTACCGTTGACTGTGCCATGTTTGCCAACATCCTCACTGCCGCAAAAAGGGCATTGCAGGGGAACTAATATCATTTTTGAATCCTCCATGAAAAGAATAAACTGTACTTATAAAAGTATAACTATTTTCATAATAGCGGGCAAAGCCATAATTTTAGAACACAACCCAACTTTTATGATCGGTAAATGAAGTCTTCCTTCGAGAAATTCGAGATGAAGTTTTATTTTTGTTCCTGCTTTTCCGGTAATACACATTCTTGGTTTAGCGCAAGGGATTGAATGTTTGGTTTTTTGGTCTTGTTTCGATTCATGGTTTTGCGTTTGCTGCATGACGATGATAATAAATCTCGTTTGGAGTTTTGCCGTTTAATGTCATGTGAGGGCGGTATTCGTTGCATAGGTATTAAGTTAAGTGTTTAATCTTTTTATTTTTTTGGGGAGTTGTGTTTATTTTTTTGTTGCAATTTTGTTTTTCTTTTTTTAGATACAGTCTTGTGTTTGGTTTTTTTTCTTTTTTGCTGTTGTAGTATTTGGTATAATGATTGTTCTATTCTTTTCAGTATTTTGATCAGCTCTTGTTCGTCGCCATTCCACAGAGCGTGCATGAGTGTTGGTATATTTTGCTGAACCGTTCTAAACATTTTCACTGGACTCACTCCGCCCAAACATCCGCAACGACACAACATCAGCCAATTCATAATCACCAACCCCAGTAATTT
>JAIRWK010000379.1 GCA_031268995.1 Planctomycetaceae bacterium | reverse complement strand
AAACGTGTCGGGGCTTACTCCGTGTAACCGTTTAAAAAGAACCGTTTGGGCATCGCCCGTCTTATTTTTAGTTTCCATGACCTCTATTATAGCATCTTTAAAGTTCTTAAACAAGTCTAATCTCTTTTACCATATCATCGTTTTTTTCCTCTAAGTGCGGACTGATCAGAAAAACAATTCCCTCATTATATGGGGCAACAATCATAGCAGGAGTATGAATCATCGTTGCCCTCTGAAATTCATACATTATTGTTTCTGTCTCAAACCTCGCGACAGTAATGAAACTCGGTAAATAATCAAGGTGAGCGTCCATTAAAACGGGACCACCCCTATACGGTACTGAATATACCGTTTTTGTTTTAACGTTACCAAAGAACCTACCTCCCCAATCGGTCAACATTACCAACACCATAAAAGCCTATAGATGATATGGTTCCATGATTTGCAACATAACGTTTTCCTGAAACAGCTCTTGCGTTGATTAGGCTGAGTCCATGGTCCCTGGTAGTCGCCAGAAAAGCACCAGCACAAATACCAAGATATCCCGAACCATTACGAACAAATTCATCAACTTTTTTTCTGCCCTCTTTTCCCAAAGTTTCCCATTGTTTTGTTCCTTTACCACCGGGGAATATTATGACATCATAGAATTTAAGCTCGCCATTTATAATTTGTTGGGCGTTAATGGGCTGCCATGAAAAAGATGGTTCGTTGTCCAAAATCCGTTTAAGGTTTAAATCTGTAACTTTTTCATCAGGAACGGAATAGACAGCGATTTTTGTATTTTTATCTCTATTCATCCTTTTGACAAGATTATTCCCAAAATCTATTATATCATCAGTTGGTTTTTCAATTTCGGGTAGTTCATACTTTTTCCGTAATACATTCGCCTGTTCAAAAGATATGTGGTAAACTCGAATCGAATAGCCAATTGTGTACTTTGGCTTTAGTTCAAGAAAATACCGATAACGTTCCTGACGCTCCATAATTTGTTGAACACTAATTGCAAACCATCCTGGCAATGGTCCAGAGCAATCTCTCTCACTGTTTCCATTTACCTTAACCGGACTATACGGAACATCGGGATAATTATCCTCCATAAAAAATACATCAGCGATTCTATCGCGCATTTTGATATGTATTCCCCTCACCTTTGCCTCATACTGTTTTAACCATTTTTTAAACCGAAACACATCTTGTCCCCAGTCAATATTTGAGTCAATAAGATATTTATACCCATTGTGTGGTCCGCCTGCTATCGAATTGAAGAATGACATCGTATGCGGGAAAACAGCCAATACCGCAACTATGGAACTAAGCAATAATACACACACAGTCAACCGCCAAAAATAACAACTATCAAATGCTATTGCAATCGTCCTTGAAGTAAATATAAAAATAAAAGGGATCGCAGGTAAAATGTAACGAAAGTGTCGACTAAAGCCGGTTTGCGAGCTAACAAATATAAAAATCAATATTGCCGGAGTCAAGAGAATCAATTCGTCCAATAAATGAAATTTTGATCTCTTACGGATAACACCAGTCAGACCAAAAGATATTGCCAATAACATAAGTCCCAAAGTGCCGAGTGGAAACTTTAAAAGAACACATTCAAGATAAAAATACCACCATCCGTGATCTGACCATTTACCGTTCAGATATGAAGGTAGTCCTTTTTCAAAATCAACTTTTTGTAAATCTATACCAATTACGTAATTTGCCGGTAATGGGATAGGAATATTGGCTACAACAGTATCAGCAAAACGATTACCATTGTTATTATTTTTTTCATCCGCAATTGAATTTTTTCCTGTAAGTATTTTACTTGCGAATTGAAAATCACCAAGTCGTGTACCAAATCTTTCAAATCCATAACCAAGGTTCAATACAAATATACCAACAACAACTATCATGATTAGTTGCATAAACTGATTAAATAAAACAGACCAAGTACGGTTTATCGTATTGCTGTAATACCCGCATAACCAAAGTAATGGTAACAGGGGAAATAAAATTAACCACGTAAATTTTGTCAAAAGTGCAAGACCTAAAGCCATCGATACTCCCCAAACATTTGCCCATTTTGTTTTTTTTATCCAATACCAAAACAAATATCCAAACATTAAACCGCACGAAGCTGCTGCCATATCCGGCATAACGTATGCTCCCCAAGTTAAAACTTCAGGGGAAGAACACCAAAGAACAACGGCACACAATCCAGCTCTCTTGCCATAAAGTTCGCTACTCCACCGCCAACAAAAATAACCACCTAATACTGCAAATGGAATACAAAATAAACGTGATATAAAAAGGTAAAATTGAATTTTGTCCGCGTTACGTTCCACCATCGAATAAGCAACACTAAATTCTGGACGCACGCCAGCTTCATGGTATTCAAGATAGTTATCAAATATCTGCCAGTCGATGTCGTATTTACAAAATAACAGTGGAATCGAAGCTATTAGTTTTGTCAGAGGTGGATTTACCGGATAAAGTTCGAAACAGCCTCCATATTTCCATATAGATACACTAGCTGATATATTGGCGGCTTCGTCATTACTGGTACCATTATGGGCTGAAAGAAAAACCAATCCGCTCGCGAAAAGAATAAAAATTAGTAACAGCAAAAATCTATGAGATACAAATAACAACATCACTAATTTGCTCCGCAAGTTATTTACTCATGTTACGCACGAGTTGCTAAAGCGTGCCCCAAATTCATCGAAAGAATAACAAACAGTTTTTCACAATACGCCCTGAAAAGACGAAAGCCGTTACGTTTTTTGCTATTGTCCTTTTAGGGCAAAAAAACTTTTTTTGTTTCCCG
>JAIRWK010000325.1 GCA_031268995.1 Planctomycetaceae bacterium | reverse complement strand
AAGTGCCTGAATAATTTGTCAAAGAGCATTTTCCGTAGCCCCGCATGGGGCGAGATTATCAAACATTCAGCAACTAGACTTTGAACGCTTATCAATTGGTAATTTTAGGAACGCAGGCGTCCCGCCTTCATGGGACGTTTTGTTATTGCGGGCGAGACGCCCGCGTTCCACAAAAGACCTCTGCGGGGCTAAAAAACGGTGAATATCTTGCCGGCTTTTCTACTGAGGGTGCGTAACACGAGTTTTTAAGACAGGATAACAGGATAACAGGATTGTCAGGATACAATAAAATCCCGTCTATCCAGCTATCCTGCCAACCCCGTCAAAAAAAATTAAAACTGAATTTCATCGCGCGATGAGTATAACAGTAAAGTTTACCCCTGTAACAGTAAAGTTTAGCCCTGTAACAGTAAAGTTTAGCCCTGCAACAGTAAAGTTTAACCCTGCAACAGTAAAGTTTAACCCTGTAACAGTAACGTTTCCGTTGCCGAGATCGGAAGCGGGACGCTTGTGCTGCTTAGGGGTTTTAGGTATTTCCCAAAAGTAATTTGCCCAGCCCCCAAAAACGGCAAGCAGTGAGTGCCTAGCAGAAACGTTCCAATGCCAGACACGTACTAGAATAAAAAGTACGAAAGAAATGGAAATAACGAAAAGTTTTTTTTAATTCGTTCCCGTTCCGGTTAGGTTTGGCAGGTATTGGAAAGGGTTTAGGCGGTCAATTGGGATGCGGGGCAATGTTGGAATTAGTTTTGGGTCCGGGATGATTGGTTTCGGTTGCTCAAATTGTACAGCGGAAACTCTTACGTCGTCGATGTGAACCTCGCCCAAACCATTTAACGCAAAATAAACATAATAATTTGAATCCTCCGGCACATACCTGTAAAACGCAAACTCACGCCATTGCCCCCGCGTCTCCCTAAATCTTAACGCCAACGCCTCGCCCCCAAGCGAATCAAAAATCGTTAAACCATCAACGCCAGACTCAATCCCAACCGGACACCGAATCCAACCACTCACACAAATCATCTCGCCCATCCGAACACCAACCGGCGGCGAAATCACCCAAATCGGTGCAGTCTCAATCTGCTTCGGTTTGACCGCCTCGCCCTCCGACAACGCAATCATCCGTAAACCATTGCTTCCAGACCGGCACGCTTGCGCCGAAATTGAGAGCTGCTCCATTACACCCTCGATCTTGTGCCTCTGCGAAACCCAACCATTGCGCTGCCATTGAATCACATCTTCCATGTCGCCGCCCGGCAATCTATTTTGACCAAGACTTGCGCCGGAAGTGCGTTGGAACGCCGCTAAATAATACGGCAACGTTGCAAAAGATACCGAAACGGGCGTCATACACGGATTCGAATCATGACGAGTTGCCTCGCGTAAAATATCGCGCGACACCACACGCAACCCACGTGTTGACCGCTCCGCTTGCAAGTACGCCATCCCGTAAGCCGGCGGCGACTGATAAATAAAACTCTTCGCGACCTCAATCGCCCGATGCGTCATTTTGGCATGCGATTCCTGCTCCTGAAGCGCAACTAACGGCAATTTATCCCGCGGATGAATGGGAATATTGCTTGACTCTTTGGCTTGTTTTAGCGAGTCCAGAACTTGTTGAGTTGACGCTAATTGCAACTCCGCCAAACGACACGCAAGATACGCACAACGCTCACCCATAACTTTTGCCCGCTCCCCAACACGCGCATAAAATCCGTCAATCTCGCCAAAATAAACAAACGAATTCAAACTCACCTCGTCAAGCAATACCTCCGTACCGCCAGCAACCCGCCGCGTCGTGAGCGGAAACATTCGATTCGGGATAAGAAGATAAGCACCATACGTTTCAGGTATTCCGGGAATGACATAACGCACCGCCCCCTCAAACGCACCGCCAACCGCAAATTGACTGTTCCGCTCAAGCCAAATCGGAACAAGTAAACGAGTTCTACCAGCTTGAAGTACCGCCGCTCTCATTTGCCCGTAACCTGTTGACTTAACAATCGTCGGCTGTTCCCTACCGCCCGCAAACCAGTCCTCAACCAATTGCAACTCCCAATTCATAAGCTCCAAAGATGTCCGCCGGTATTCTGTCGCAGGATCGTTGTTTGTAAGCGGCGTGTTGGACGTGAATATCAGACCATGAATACCGTCGGCTAGAGCTTGGTGAACTTGCAGTTTGATTTGTTCGTGAGTAATCGCGCAAATCTCATGCGTGTTGCCGCCAAACATCGTCCATTGGTTCGCAAGCTTTGGGTCGATGTCAGTCTGAATTGTTGTCCAAAAAGGCGTATCAGGACGCGCCAAAGATTGATAACCCGCACGCCAAATCGCAAGCTCATTGAAATCAAGCGAAGATAAAAGCGGTTTGCTCTCCAACAAAAGAATGTCAACAATACGGCTATACTCCCAAACCCCACTCCTCGCAGTACAAACAAGCGGACGATGGCGAAGCCGATCCGCACTCTGCAACAACGTCGCCCGATTCGTGTCCTCTTGATGACGCGGTTGCGTGCAATCATCGCCCAAATCCCACGCCAAAACATTCTCATAAATCGGACTCGAAACCGATACGTCCACACCCGCAACTCCACTGTTGCCCCGAATAGCAGCGTCGGCGGCATTTTTCGATTCGGCAATCTCGTTTGGACTTGGCGGCTTGCAAATCAACCAAACCCCCGCCTCACTCGCCTCCCTCAACAACGCCGGACTCGGACGCTCACGCAACCAAACAGCATTAAATTCCAACTTCCTCAAAAACGATAACGGCTCGCCTTGATACTCAATCGCACGAACCCCAACCGGCGTGTTGTTCACGAGCAAAATTTTGTCCGACATCTGAATATTGGTCGCTGAAGGAGCAAAATTTTGCGGCTCAATATTTGCGGAATTTTGTTGCAAGAGCGTAAAGGTCGAAGGTTGATTTGGGGGATTGTTGGGAAACAGTGTCCGGTAGATGTTGGGGGCAATTCCGGTTGAGGGATTTGCGGGGCGAGTCAAGTTTGGAGGTGCTGTTTGCGCGCTGGACAAAAGCGGAGTTGCGGCAAGTTTGTCCGGATTTTGCCCCCAAACCTTATCCAACCAACCACCGCCGGCAATATGCGTATTCACAAATTCACACCGCGAACCGGCAATAAGTTTAAACCCGTCAAAATTTATCGGATCAAATAACGCGGCGAAATTTTGAAGCGGCATTTCGTATCTATTCAAAAATTCCTCGCGGGCAGGCAAAACGCCGGTTACGGAAAGATCGCCAATGTCAATAATTTTCTGATGAATTTGATTCGAAACAGGCTCAACGAAAATTATAAGTTGACGAACATATTTTTCACGCAAATCAAGATTACTCAACTCCGCCCGCAAAAGAACCAAAACCTTTTCCGCACGTTGCCAAAGATCAGGCTTTCCGTTTTTATCGCGAAAATTCAACGTCTCCCAACCGCCCGAACCGGAATAGCTTGAACCGGCGACAATGAAAGTTATCGGCTTTTTGGTTTGCGGGTGTATCGAGTGCGGCAAAACAATTTGCGCGGCAAAAATAATTCCGCCGTCGTTGGATTGAATTTGCACGGACGGGTCAAGCTCGTCAATAAGAGTTGGGAAGCCGACGGTTTGCCCGAAAGAAATCGTGGACTTATCGGGCAAAATCAATTTAATCTGTTCAAACGGCTGATTGCTATCCTTTCGGACAATTTGATGCTCGGTAATTTTCAAATTGCCGCTCCCATTTTCAACATGTAACAACTTCCAATTGCCCCGATCAACCGGCAACTTCTCAACCAAAAGCGTTGCCGGAGAAGCGGGAAATGGAGCGGAGGTTACAGAGGCTGTGGAGGTTGCGGAGGGCGTTGGTGCAACCGGCGGCGTTGTTGGAGTAATGGGCAACGGCGCAATTGGTACGAATTGATTTCGCGGAATATTTGTCTGCGCGTTTGCAATCATTGCCCGCCCAACAGGACTGCAAAATGAAAGACAAAAAACAAAAAACAAAATAATAATTCGCACGCTAACCAAAAAAATCGTATATTGAGGGAGAAAATTCGTATATCGTGTTATACTGAAGCTACTCTAAAATCCTGAAGCTGGACACGCAATCGCAACAACGTGAAGCGATTGTTCAAGGGCGAAGCCTACCGGCTCGGTGCGAGCGGAGTGCTTCGTGAGGTTGTGGAACGGCTGGCGGAAGTTTACAAAAAATACCCCTCCAATGAAAGAGCAAATTTTATAAATCTGACCGACAATATCGCTACAATGTGCAATTATCAATAGAAAATTTTGAAACTTTGGTTTTAGTTTTCCGTATTTCGTAAAAAAACGGGTGTACACTTCGTATGAGTGTTTGTTTTGTTAATTGCTTTTATTTTATTTTATATCCCTCCCTTTATCCCCATCCTCCCCTTTGGGTTTTTCATTGTGTTACGTATGAAAACGGAATTAGAAACGGAAATTGAAAAGAACAAGGTAATTAAATTCCTTACAGATGAACAATTGAATGAGGCGGCGGTTCGCGAGGTTGATGAGGTATCTGAGCTTGTTGTTCTTATTGAGGGATTACCGGTTGAGAGTCGTTCTGGTTTCTACGACGTGGTCAACCGCATAGTTGACGGAATGGAACGCCGACAACAAATCCTAACAACTCTACACGACTCCCTTACACAACTAAACCTAGACCTAAAATACCTACTCTTCGACCTAGACGCCACCAGAAGAGAACGAGACGAATGCCTAAAATTATTAAACGAATGGTGAAAAAATTACACCATACCGGCTGTGGTGTAATTTTGTGGAATTTTCAAACAGACTCAACAAATAATGGCAAATTCGTATTTGCAACCTAAATTTATGTTCTAAATCTTGATCGTTCTCCCGACCGATGGTTGCGTTGCCGGCGAGCATATAGTGATCTGGGATTAAACGTTATTCGAGTGGACGCAGTAGATGGAAGGCAAATAATTTTACCGCACAAAGAATATTCCAAATGGGGATTTAGATTACGTTGCGGTTATGATGCGTTGCCAGAAGAAATAGGATGTTTTTTTAGTCATGTGAAAGCGTTACGGATTTTTCTGGAATCGGATCGGGAACACGCCATTATCTTTGAAGATGACATAGAACCTTTGTCTGATATTGCTGAAGCGATAAAGGAATCAATCAGATATGGAAAATCTTGGGATTTACTTCGTTTGAACGGCATTAGAGAGCCTAGACAATATGAAATTGCCAAACTGAATCAAAAATATCAACTGTGTATTCCAGTCAATCAATATCTGGGTTCAGGTACTTACATGTTGAACGGAAATGCGGCAAATAGACTTTTACGGCATATTTTGCCGATGCGTGTTCCTTTTGATCATGTAATTGGATAATGGGATTTTCTATCGCGTCGTTAAAACCTTACCCAACAAAATTCAGTGAAAGCTCGCTCGTTTCAACTATTCGCTCAACATCTCTGCCAAAAATAACATGGCAAAAAATACACGTTAATCCCTATCGTGTTGCAGTGAGAATGGGGCGTTATTGCAAACAATTTCTGTCGTTATTCAAGCAATACATTGCACCAATCACCCCCGAAACTTTTCAACAAGACACCAAACAAGAAATCGGCTTAGAAAATTGCCGACCAGAGAACGACGAAGAACAGAAATAAAACCATATACCGAAGCCTACTGCCTTACCGGCTACGGTATACCAGCATCAGCATAACATTAAGTAAACGTTTACCTTGTCCATTGTGTCCCTCAAGTCCTTTATGTCCATATTGTCCCTTAAAAATATTTAGTAACTCATGTTACGTATGAGTTATGCTCAGGCTGTTTTAAAGCTGGTTACGGTAGCGCAACAACGTGAAGCGGTTGCTCAAGGGCGAAACCCATTACGGTATACCAACGCATATTCATTGTTCCAAATGCGACTAAACAGTTTTTCACGATTTTTCACCATTTGCCCTGAAAGTGCGTAATCATTAAAAACCACCCCTAACCACTCCGAAGGAGGGTTAGGGGTGGTTCCCATTGCGCCATTTCAGGGCAAAAAAATCGCTCGTGCGTAACATGAGTTAGTAACTGAACTTTTGCAAATTTTACAACAAATTATACTTAAATGAATTATGGTGATTTTTTGTCGACTTTAATATAAATTGAAACAAAAATATTATCGCAACAGTATTGCGAACCCCCTTGTTTTTCTGGTACCTCTGTTGTTTTAAAAATAATATTTGAAACGATAATATGATAAAGATCCGAGGTTTTCAACGTCTCAAGCCCTTTTATTTGCAGTATAAGATGCCATTTTGCAAAAGTTCAGTTA
>JAIRWK010000320.1 GCA_031268995.1 Planctomycetaceae bacterium | reverse complement strand
TGTCTTAAAAAGATAAATTTCATAGTAGCTGCGGTATATCCTTAAACAAAAAGGAGAAAAATATGGAAGGTTATTTACCTAGAAAAGACTCGGAATTAGTTGCTTGGAGTTCCAATTTTATAGCGGTACTCATGCAACACTATTCAGAATGGGAAGTTCCCTTGCAAGATTTGAACGATTTGCAAGCCCTTCACGACAACTTTAGTTTGCAGAACGAAAAAGGTCAACACTGTCCCTTCAGCGAAATCGAAAAAGCCATCGTGCCGTGATTTTCGCGGAAAGGAAAATAAGCACGCAGAAGACGCAGATTTTGGGGGATATTCGCGGACAGACAAAATCCGCGAATATCCCCCAAAATCTGCGTCATCCGCGTGCAATAAAAACCGAAAGAGTTCTCTGATAAAAGAATTTTTTGTCCAAAACCTATCAGTTTCACATGTCCCATTGGAAGTTCCCGAATACACGTACTGAAATTGCTGTTGACGTGATTTGTTATTTTGGTATGATTCGCGTCTGATGATTTTGGTGTTGCGGGGCATTGGGGTCAGTGGATTTGCAATGTTTTTTATCGTTTGCGACACCGAACGCACTTTTGAATTCGGCAATAATTCGAGTGCGGACAAATTTCAAATTTAACAGAAAATTTAAACGAATGAGAAAAATCAACAACTTAACAAATTTAACTAAACATTTAAAATCGCTCACAATATTATCTGTAATCGCCATTTCGTTTTTGACGATTTCAGATACATTTGCCCAAAGTAACGCAGTTAAACCGGTGCCGCGAAAAGACGGCGGATGGTGTGCGCGGTACGTTACGAGCGTAGAACAAATGGACAAGGGCGAAGCTGAATTGCTTATGATTGGCGATTCAATTACGCATGGTTGGGATGGTGCCGGCGTGGAGGTTTGGAAGAAATCTTACACGCCTTTCAAACCAATCAATTTAGGCATCAGCGGAGATCAAACGCAACATGTTCTTTGGCGGCTTGATCATTTGCCGTTGACCAAAATCAAACCCAAAGCCGCCGTCATAATGATTGGAACTAATAATGCCGGCTCAAATTCGTCAACCTCAAAAGAAACCGCCGACGGTATCAAAACTATCGTCGAAAGGCTTGAAAAGGCGTATCCCGAAATCAAAATAATTGTGTTGCATGTTTTTCCGCGAGACGAGAAACCTGATGGGAAATTGCGAAAGAAAGTTGATGAAATAAATTCATTTTTGCCCGACCTGTTCAAGTCGGACAAAAATGTAAAATTGCTCGACATCAATAAAGTGTTTCTTGCCGAAGATAACGTTTTGCCCAAAAATATCATGCCCGACGGTTTACACCCAAACAAAGAAGGCTACCAACTTTGGGCAGATGCGCTAGTGCCGGCTCTCAATGAAATTTTCGGCAAGTAGAGTGTTATTGCTGGTAGAGACTCAAGGTACAAAAGGGACACAGAGGAATTATTATGCGGTGGTCATCAAGGTTGAAAATCTCGCGTTTAAACTTAACTCACAAAAGATGCTGTTAACTTATCCTCTGTGTCCTTTGAGTCTTCCTTTTTAATTGAGAAAAATGAAACGACTACCGATTCGGGTGTTACATGTTTTTGGCGATTTGGGTTCTGCTGGTGGAGCGGAGAAGTGGTTTCTTGAGATGTTGCGGTTGGGTGATTTTCGGGTGCGGTTTGATTTTCTGGTCAATATTTGTGATGAGGCGGTTTTGAATGAGGTTATTGGTTTGGGTTCGGCGGTATATTTTGTTCCGTTTTCTCGTAGTCCTTTTCCGAGCAGTTGCCTTAATCCTTATCTTAATTCGGTTCGCAATATTTTACGCGCGAATAGATACGACGCGATACATGTACATCAATTTGATCTTGCCGGTGAGATTTTGCGAATCGCCGCACAAGAACATATTCCAAAACGTGTCATGACAATTCACGCATCGGTTTACGACAACACGCGGTTTCATCGGCGATTGGCGCATTATATTTTTGGTCGGCGGTGGATATTTAAGTATGCAACTGATATTTTGCCCTGTTCAAAATTGGTCGCCGAAACTTTTGGGCTTGACGAAATTACCCGCGTAAAAATTATTCATCCGGCAGTCGATATTGAACGTTTCACAATTGATGACGCGAGACGTAATGAATTGCGGACAAAATATCAAACCGAGTTCAACATAAGAAAAGACGCGGTCGTGATTGGTCATGTTGGGCGGTTTACCCGGCAGAAAAATCACAAATTTCTCGTACAACTTCTTGCTGAAATGATTCGCGGCAATGAAAAGATTTATGCGGTTTTTATTGGCGTGGGCGAGTTATTTGAGGGGATTCGGCGTGAGGTGATTGATGCGGGGGTATTGGGGCGTATTATTTTGACGGGCAAACGTGATGATGTTCCGGCGATTATGGGTTCGTTGTTTGATGTTTTGGTTTTGCCGTCGTTGTATGAGGGATTACCGATAGTTGCGATAGAGGCGTTGGCGAGTGGGTTGGGTGTGGTTTATTCGGACAACGTAACCGCCGAATTAGAACAATTTTTCCCAACCAGAATATTCAGACAAAAATTAAAAATCAATAATTGGCTAACCGCCATCCCAAACGCAATAAACACAAAAATTATACCAAAACAAGCAATCACCGAATTAATAAATTCACCCTTCTCAACTCGTAAATCATTGGAAGAAATAATTTCAGTTTACGAAAATTCACAATAGAGAATTTTTTAAAACCATTTTAAAAATTCAGCACACAGACGACGCAGATTTAGAAAAGATATTCGCAAGATCAGAAAGTAAAATCCGATCTGCGGTTATCCTTAAAGAATCTGCGTTATCTTCGTGCTGATTTTGAAATGGACAAAGTATTATTGGAGCAGTTTTGGGAAGTTCCCTTCATGTTGTTTATGTGTCATTTTTGTCTCTCATGTTCCTTTATCCAATAGAAGGAGAATTGTGTCGTGTCTGAAACATCCGATGTAAACGATAAAGATTTTTGTAACGAAAATTCTGCGGCAGACAGAGTGCGTCTTTTTCCTCACGCGCCGGGCGTTTATCTGATGAAAGATTTGGCACAACGCGTAATCTATATCGGTAAAGCAAAAGATTTACGAAATCGCGCAAGCTCATACTTCCACAAAAGCGCAACAGATGATCCGCGAACAGCAGCATTTGTGCCGGAGATTGCTGATGTTGATTATATTCAGACACAAAGTGAAGTGGATGCGCTGTTGCTTGAGGCACGTTTGATCAAAGATATTCAACCGAAATATAACCGCGACTTAAAAGATTCCAAAACATTTCCATATTTGCAAATCCGCACCCGCGAACCATTCCCGCGAGTTGAAATAACACGAACACCCAAAGAACATGGCGTGCGTTTGTTTGGTCCTTTTACCAATTCGGGCGGGTTGCGCGGTGCGATAGTTGTGTTGCAAAAGATATTCAAATTTAGAACGTGTTCACTTGATATTCGTCCCAATGATGAGCGTTTTAATTGGCTTAGACCTTGCATTTTGCACTCGATTCACCAATGTTCCGGCGCGTGCAATTTTCGGATAACTTCGGCGGAATATCGAAAAAATATACATCGTTTGATCAGGTTTCTTGAGGGCAATAAAAAGTCGTTAATTGCGAGCTTGAAGCGTGAGATGAAGTTGGCGGCGGATGAGCGGAGTTATGAGATTGCGGCGGCGTTGCGCGATCAAATTCATGATCTTGAAACACTCGACAAACACGGTAACATCGAAACACATGTTCAACCCGAAGCATTTGCAATTGATCCGCGTCGTGGAGTTGTGGGATTGAAAAAGATTTTCAAGTTGGAGTCGTTGCCGCGCACGATAGAGGGCATAGATATTGCGCATCTTGGCGGTAGTGATATGGTCGCAAGTCTTGTTTGTTTTACGGACGGTTTGCCGTTCAAGTCAGGTTACAGACGCTACAAAATAAAAAGTGTTACAGGAATTGATGATTTTGCATGCATGGCGGAAGTTGTTACAAGACGGTTTGCGCAAGATGAAGACAGCAACCCGACACCGGATATTTTGCTAATCGACGGCGGAAAAGGACAACTAAACGCCGTCTTGTCCGCCCTCAAAAGAACACAATCACAACCAAAATTGGTAATCTCTCTCGCAAAAAAAGACGAAGAAATATTCATACCAAATCAAGATGAACCACTAACATTAAGCCGCCACTCATTCGCCCTGCGACTCCTACAATACGTGAGAGATGAAGCACACCGCTTCGCACAACATTACCACCACATCTTGAGAAGAAATAGATTCACACAAAAACTACAATAAACAAAACCAATAAAATATATTTCGACCGAAATCGACTAAAATCAATTCTATCGATTTCGGTCGAATACTCGTCGCTCACCACTAATCACTCCTTTTTTTGCACAGATGTACAGCCAAGTGATAATCTTCTGCGACCGAAATTACCATTAACTCAAAACCGCCGATTTCGCAAACATCGCCCACTCGCGGGAATCTCTCCAACATCTCACGCAATAAACCACCAACCGTAACACTTGAATAACCCTCAAAAGATAAATTAAATAAACGACAAATCGACCGCAAACTCGTCAACTCATTCACCAACCACACCGACTCGCCAACCCGCTCAACCTCCATCCTGTCAAGCAATCGACGACTTCGACCTTGTTTCCGTGTAAATATCGCCTCAATAATCTCGCCAAGCGTCAACACGCCTATCGTCTCCCCAAACTCATTCACCACCACCGCAACATTGATACCGGCAATCTGCAATTGATCAAATACAGCCGCAACACTTGCACTCCAAGGAACATAAATTACACTTTCCGCCCGCTCACGACACTCACTCGATAAACAACCCAATAACCCATCCAAACTAACCGCCAACGCAATCTCATCCGAATCAGATTCCGTCAAAAAACAATAGCCACTACGCGGAACTTTGCCGCGAAACGACACCAAAACCTCATCAAATTTAACATCAGCCGAAAAACAACGCAATAAAGATCGAGGCGACATCAACTCCTCCGCTTGCATATCAGACAACAAAACAATATTTTGAAGAACACGCTGCTCACTTCGCAACAACGCTTGCTCCTCCTTCGATAACTCAACAGCAAGCTCAAGATCACTCACCCGAATATTTTCTTCCAATTTGAATTTCGGTACAAAAATTCTGCGAGATAATAAATTGGCAAAACCCAAAATCGGTATCACTGGTTGAAGAACCCGCACAACTATAGATAAAGGTAAAGCCGTCAACGCCGCAAAAAATCTAGGAACAATCACGCCCAATATCTTGGGCAAAACCTCGCCAAATAAAATCACCCCAAATATCGCCGCAAGTGCTAAACAAACCGCCAAATCAGATCGCCCCTCACGCTGCAAACTAAACGTCATTGAAGAAGAAATTGTAAAGATCAACAAGTTCGCAATCAAATTACCCAGTAAAATCGAATTGAGCAAACGTTCAGGTCGGGCAAGTAATTTAGCGGCAATCTGCGAAACACGATTCCCCTCCAAAAGTTTAGCACGACCAGAACGATCCAACGAAAAAAACGACGCCTCACTCAACGAAAAAAAAGCAGAAAAACCAAGCAATAACAACATCGCAATAATTACCGGAATATACACCATAATTACACTTTCCTATACCAAAGCCAATCCCGCATTCGAACAACAACACCCGCCAGTTATGATCAACTACAGGAATTTTAAAATGGACTTACACCGTAGCCGGTGGGGCGATAGGCTTCGCCCTTGAACAACTGCTTCACGTTGTTGTGCTTGCGTGTTCAGATTCTGGAATTTTAAAACAGCTTGGGTATAAAGCTGTTCGTGAAAGACCGATTTTTGGAAACTCCCACTAATATTTGTTTCTTTTTTATCCGATAAATTGCGCGTTGAGTGTTTGTTGTCTGCCGTTTGTGTGCGTTAAATTTTATACAAATTACCAAAATTATCGTGTTCATCGCCAAAATAGTCGGTTCAATTGTGTCCACGCAAAAAGTCGATTCAATGGTCGGTAAAAAATTACTCGTCGTCGAACCCTACCGCCTAAACTCCGAACACACCGAAATAAACACAACCGGTAGAACATTAGTTGCCGTTGATACCGTCGGCGCAGGTGAAAACGAATTTGTCCTTGTTGTACAAGGCTCAAGCGCACGGCAAACACCCGAAACAAAACCATTGCCCGTCGATGCCGCCATCATCGGAATACTCGACTCAATTCACGTCGATAAACGTAAAATCGCTTTTCAATGCGATTGATCAAGGTCGCCCCAATACGGGAATTAACCTCACACGGACAACCGTTGTCCACGACAAAATGATTTAAAACACTAACCTCAATTACCTCATTAAACAGGTTTTGCGCGGACGTGAAATAATCAACAAATATTCCAATGAGTTATACTCAAGCTGTTTTGAAATTCCTGAAGCTACGGTAAACCTGTAACGCAGAGCGTTAGGCAAACGCAACAACGCGAAGCGGTTGTTCATGGGCGAAGCCTACCGCCCGTACCGGCTTCGGTATAGTGAGGTTGTTTTGTTAAAAAAATTAGGTGAAAATGAGGTTTTTGAAAATCTCCCATAATATATATCAAATTTACCTAGATTGATATACGGATGCGGGAAAAAATTTTTCTATACATCAGTCAAATGTGCCGGTACTACGGCAGAGAATAGGAGTCATAAAGTGCAAGGATTGAGCGAACCGATTATTCGGGATATTGTTACAGAAGTAATCAACCGAATAGGTCAACAAGTTAAACCGTCTATTGGTTGCCCAAGCGGTCAACCTCATTTTGCTTTCCCATCGTCAAGCAGCCGTAACTTTCACGGCTACAACGGTTTGTTCTCCGACCCAAACGACGCGGTTGCCGCAGCAAAAACCGCATTCGAGGAACTCCAACGAAAAACTATTGCCGAACGATACGGAATGATTGAAATCATTAGGCGAATCGTAATTGATCAAGCTGTTGAGTTAGGTACGCTTGAAATGAACGAGACGAAGATTGGTCGTCTTGAGCATAAGATTGATAAACTTGTCGGGTTGGGCAAAAACGCGCCGGGTACGGAATTTCTCAAAAGTGAAATTTTTAGCGGCGATCACGGTCTGACATTGATTGAGTATTCGCCGTTCGGAGTTATCGGCGCAGTTTCGCCTGTAACTCATTCCTTGCCCACCATTTCAAATAACGCAATCAACATGATCGCGTCCGGTAACACAGTCGTCGTCAATCCGCACCCAAGTGGTAAACGAATCGCCGCTGAAGGGGTACGGCGATTCAATGCCGCAATCCTTAATACTTATGGAATTGATAATTTGATTTGTGTTGTGGTTGAGCCGACAATGCAAACGGCTGATGTGATTTTTAAACATCCTGATATTGCGTTGATAATTGTTACGGGCGGCCCCGGAGTTGCCAAAGCGGCGATGTCTCAATCGAAACGCGCAATTGTTGCAGGACCAGGCAATCCGCCGGTAGTGATTGATGAGACGGCTGATTTCGATCGCGCGGCGCGGAACATAATTTCTGCGGGTGCTTACGACAATAATCTGTTGTGTCTTGCGGAAAAGGAAGTATTTGTAGTTGATTCGGTTTTTGATGTGATGTTCAGTGCTATGGAAAGGGCGGGCGCGGTTCGGTTAAATTCGGCAGAAGTCGATGCGTTTACAGATAAAGCAATTGTTCAAACCGGAGAAGGTGCGTCAAAACACGATGTACCAAGCCGCGATTTTTTGGGCAAAAACGCAAAAGTACTTGCCGCCGGAATCGGAAAAAATATTTCTGACAAAGTAGAGTTGTTGTTTGGCGAAACTGACGAATCGAATCCGTTTGTACCTGTTGAACAAATGATGCCGTTCATTCCATTTGTCAGAGTTCGCGATGTCAACGAAGGGATAAGACTTGCCAAAAAATACGAACACGGATTCAGACACACCGCTATAATTCACTCAAACAACGTCGATACAATTACTCGAATGGCGAAAGAACTTGACACAACAATATTCGTTACAAACGGTCCCAGTACCGCAGGAAACGCAGGACAAGCCGCCGGTTTTTCATCGTTCTCAATCGCTGGTCCAACAGGAGAAGGAATCACAACACCACTCACATTCACAAGATCAAGACGTTACGCACATGTCGGAAGTTTGCACATCTTGGGAAAATAAAAAGCCCGTGAACGACTACGATTTTTTTATTATGCTCAAGCTGTTTTAAAATTCCCGAAGTTGCGTAAACCTGCAACGCAGAGCGTTAGGCAAGCGTAGCATTGCGAAGTGGTTGTTCAAAGGGCGAATATTTTCCGTAGCCCTGCATGGGACGCGGTGTGCATAACCAGCGGTGTAGCGCAACGTAACTGCCGGATTCGGATGCCCAAAAACACAAAGCCCCGTAGGGACGAGATTATGAAGTTTATGACCGGTTATTAAGTAACCTGCAATCCTGTCCCGTTAGGGACAATATGTTGGTAGAAAATAATGCCAAAACTATTCTGCGTCCCGTATGGGACGCAATGTGATTATGATAAACTGTTTGAAAAGTCCTCGCATTCCGTCCCTAACAGGATGGCGTTTTTTAATCCCATATTTTCTACCGACATTTCATACCTAACGGGACGGGGAAAATCAGCTACAACAATTTCCCACAAGAACGAGATTATTAAACGATCACTCGCCCAAAATAATCTTGCCCCTGCGCGGCTTTGGGGAGTTGTGGCGTTGAGTCCGGCGGTTGCGCTGCGTTACACCGCCGGTTATGCACATCACGCCCTTGCAGGGCTAGGAAGAGTTTTTTATGCTCAAGCTGTTTTAAGCTACGGTAAGCCTGCAACGCAGAGTGTTAGGTAAGCGTAGTACCGCGAAGCGGTTGTTCGAGGGCGAAGCCTACCGCCCATACCGGCATCGGTATAGAACATTCCTAATGGTATTCGATTGCAGTATAACGCAGGAGTTTAAGTGATTATAGCTAAAGTGATCGGGACTGCAACATCAACGATCAAACATCGTTCGCTTGATGGTTGGAAGTTACTTGTTGTGGATGATGGGTTTGATGTTTATGTTGCGTTGGATTTATTTGGAGCTAGCGCGGGCGACAACGTGATTGTTTCGAACGACGGAGCGTATGCGTCAGAAATTGTTGGTACGCGCAGCTCGCCAGCAAGATGGTGCGTAGTTGGTGTAATTGATGAACGCGAAAAAATTATACCGCAACCTCAGGAATTTTAAAACAGCTTGAGTATACCGTAGCCGGTAAGGCGATAGGCTTCGCCCTTGAACAACCACTTCGCGATGCTACGCTTGCGTGTCCAGCTTCAGGAATTTTAAAACAGCTTGAGTATGCTGACATGTTGTAGATATTGGGTATTGTCCGAAAAAAAATTAGACGCGGAAACTGAACTGTGATAACAAGCACAAAAGATGAAATTGTCGGCAATATTGACATCAACGATGTTGTCCGAAAAATTCTGAATGATCTTGAGATCGAGAATAGAAAGACTGCGGCTAAAAATATTGAGATCAAAGAAATAGGCGGCGAAGTCAATAAAGATAACAATAAAATTAACGACGAAGAATTATTGTTTAACGGTTGCCGTGTGATTTCTTTGGACGATGTGAAGCGTAAATTTGAAGGCGTTCAAAGCCAAAAGATTTTGCGTGTTGTTGTTTCGCCTAAATGTGTTTTGACTCCGTCGGCAAAAGATGAACTCAAAAAACGCGGTTTGGAAATTATTGTACGAAAAATAAATACCGGCAATCGTTCATTATGGATCGCGTTGCATGGCAGCGTAACCGTATCGAATTCATTGTTGACAAAATTGCAATCCGAATACAAATTGGTTCAAAACCGTTTTACCGATCATATTGAAGTTGCGGACGAAGCGGAAAAAATCGCCGGACAAAATAAACAAGGAATAATCCTAACACAACATCCGGCGACAATACTCAGAACAACAAGTTTACGTGAAACGTTGCGTGTAATTCTCGCAATTGATCCAAAACAAGTATCAATCGACACAAAAGAAATCGACGCAAACCTGATGATTGTTCCGCCCGCCCGAATCAATGAATCGAAAATTTTAGAATCCGTTCAATCATTTTTGTTGACATACCGTAGTCGGTAGAGTGATAGACTTTGCTTTGTTGCGCTTCCGTGTTCAGCTTCAGGAATTTTAAAGTAGCTTCAGTATATAACCTCATTTTCACCCAATTTTTTAACTAAACAACCTAAGCAACAAATAGTTAAAAAACACTAACCTAATTACCTCATTAAACGGATTTTGTGCGGGCGTGAAATAATCAACAAATATTCCAATGAGGTAATGAGGTTGGTATGGATGGGATTCATTGGCTACTGAGGTTGTTTAGTTAAAAAATTAGGTGGAAATGAGGTTTTTGGAAATTCCATTTATACTGAAGCTACTTTAAAATTCCTGAAGCTGAACACGCAAGTGCAACAATGTGAAGCGGTTGTTCGGGGGGCGAAGCCTATCGCCTTACCGGCTACGGCATGATGAAAAAATAGTTCACCGCGTTTGTGATTTTCGTATTTTTCGTACCTTTTGTGATTAATGAAATGAGAATTGGAAAAGTAATTGGTACGTTGACGTTTTCCAAATTGCATGAATCGCTTCGCGGCAGTAGTTGGCGTGTAGTTGTGCCGTTGGGCGTGGGCAATTTACGCGAAGGACTAGCGTTGGATTCGGAGGAGTTGGTAGTTTATGATGACTTGGCAGCGGGCGAAGGCGATTTGATCGCATTTACCGAAGGTGCCGAAGCAACAAAACCATTTTACCCTTCTCTTAAACCCGTCGATGCCTATAACGCCGCAATATTAGATAAAATCGATTTACATTAGTGATTAGCGACAAAGGGACATAAAGGACAAAGGGGACAATATCGAAATTGAGAGAATTTCTAAAAATCCCAATCAATCAATCAATGACGTTATACCGTAGCTGCTATGAAATTTATCTTTTTAAGACAGGATAACGTGATTACAGGATTGTCAGGATATAATGAAATCCTGCCATCCTGTAAATCCTGTCAAAAAAAATAAAAACTGAATTTCATAGTGCGATGAGTATACCGTAGCCGGTAAGGCGATAGGCTTCACCCTACCGGCTACGGTATAACAGAAAACATTTGTTTAAAAGCAAAGCGTATCGTTTGTATCGATTTTAGTATAATTTTAAGATTGCCCGCGTGTGGGTATAACATTCAAACAAGTTGAGGATTTTAGGATGCTTAATATTCATCAAGTAAAAGAAGAAGTTTGTGATATTGGTCGTCGTATTTACAATCGCGGTTTTGCGGCTGCGAATGACGGTAATATTTCATTTCGGATAGATGAGAACCGTGTTGTTTGCACGCCGACGGGGATTTGCAAGGGTTTTATGAAACCTGAAGATCTTTGTATAGTTGACATGTCGGGCAACCAGATTGCCGGAACGCGGAAACGGACGAGTGAAATATTGCTTCACGTAACAATAATGAAAGCTCGTCCTGAAGTCAAATCGGTCGTGCATTGTCATCCGCCGCACGCGACAGCGTTTGGTATCGCACGCGAAGCAATACCACAATGTCTTATGCCTGAAGTTGACATAAATATGGGCGATGTTCCAATTGCCAGTTATGCGTTGCCGGGTGGTCAAGGATTTGCGGATGTTATAATGCCGTACATTATGAAGAGCGATATTATCGTTCAAGCAAATCACGGTACAGTTAGCGTGGGACCAACTATTGAGCGTGCGTATTGGCTTGCGGAGATGTTGGATGCGTATTGTAGAATTTGTCTGATTGCTCGTGATTTGGGCAAGGTCGAATATTTTACACGAGACGAAGCGGAAGATTTATTGACGTTGAAGCAGAAGTGGGGGTTCAAAGATCCGCGTGCGGATTTGGAAAATTGCGAGTTATGCGCGAATGATATTTTCAGAGACAGTTGGAAAGAAACCGGTGTCGCGCACAGAGCATTCCAACCGCCAACCTTCAAAAGAAACGACGACAACACCGGACAAAAAGCATCCGTAAACTCAAAATGTACCTGCGCAGGTTGTACCGCCAACGCCGCCGCCCAAAACCAACACCAAAGCACAAGCCCGCAATCAAACGAAGAACGTGAATTGATCATAAAAACAATAACCGACCGCATTGTAAAAGCATTGGCTGGTTAAGAGGTGTTGTGTTGCACGCAGATGACGCAGAACATAAAAGGATTCGCAGATTAGAAAAATAATTCCGATCTGCGAGTCTTTTTGTGATCTGCGTCATCTGCGTGCTATACTGGAGCCGGTATACCGACGCTGGTATGGGCGGTAGGCATCGCCCTTGAACAACCGCTTCACGATGCTACGCTTGCGTGTTCAGCTTCGGGAATTTTAAAACAGCTTGAGTATAAATGGTTTTTAGGAAAATAAATTTTAACCATTATCGTTTTGTTCCAGTATATTTCTTCGCAAGTATATTTTTGAGAAATCCGAGCATCTTGTTGCGGCGGAACCTTGCGAGTGTGGATCGCGGGCTTGACCAACACTGGGCCAAGCCGTAACCGTCTCAAGTTCCGGCATCAACTCCAAAATATAAGACTCAAGCTGCTTGGCGAGAACTAAAATATTCGAATTGCGTGAAACCTCTATTATTGAACGTACCGTCTTCATCATGCGGACAAGTTGACAACGATTCTTGACAGGATTAGAAGGTATCTCCTCCGGCTCCAATATCAACTCGCCAACCGAAACCTCCAAAATATCACGCCAATCATACAACTGACTTAACTTGAGATCAGTCGTCTCCTTCTCTTGCTCACGCGCTTCCGAAATGTCAATCCCCAAACGTTGCGCAACCCGCGAAAGTGATACGCCTTGCTCAATACGTTTCTCCGCAATCCGATGAAATTTTGTCCGTTGATTTAAACCGGATTGATTTTGATTAACTGGTCTGCGTTTGGCAATAACCCGCGTTGAATTGCTCGCAACCGATTCTGAAATCTTGCCCGAACCATTAACATCAATAATCACATCACGATCACTTGAACCGACAGAACTATCGCCGCCATTCTCGACTTGAACGCCAACAATCGAATCAACAACCTTGTCCGCATCAATATTAGATAGACATCCGCCCGCTTCCGATAAAAGCTCCGAAACAATTAAATTAGACTCACCAATTCCATCACCATAAATACCTTCAGACAACAACCAAGATTCAGATAACTCAAATTCATTCGAAAACAATTCAGAATTAATTACAGACAATTCGGAATTTGTTACGGACAATTCGGAGTCAATTGCGGACAACACAGAATTGCCTGTTGATAACTCCGATGATTCGCAAACTCGCATGATATTGACAGTCGCCGAGATCAATTCTACAGGTTGAATTGTTTGTTGTAAAATCGTTTTGGCGGGGGGGATTGGGTTATTCATAAATTGCCTCAAATTGTTGGTACGATGTCTGATGGGAAATTTTTTTCAAATTCTATTTGCCCCAAAATGCCAAAAATAAATCATTCAAATTCGGTCGATTTTCAGTCGATGGAAATCAACCGAATCCGAATATACCGAAGCCCGTGCGGGCGGTAGGCTTCGCCCCTGAATAACCGCTTCACGGTGTTGCGCTTGCGTGTTCAGCTCCATGAATTTTAAAGTAGCTTGAGTATAAAATTAATTTTTAAAAATTCCCTGAGGATGTACCGCAACCGGTACGGTTGATGGGCTTCGTCTCTTTAGCAACCGCTCACGTTGTCGCGTTTGCCGCAGCTTCAGCATAAAACCCATCTTGCAATCGTCCTCGTCGATTCGGCAAATTATTAACGCGGGAAAAATATATTTTTCCCATGTCCGAAAATTCTATTATTTCCGATTTTTCCGATTGTACTAAAAGTATAAAATAAACCGGTTTCGCAACCAAAATTGAATAAAAATTAAAATAGAACGCAACTTTTAACATGCAGGTAATTGTTTATATTGATCAGATAGGTGATAATATACCGCGTAACGTAAACAGATCAGCATTTCACCCAACACAAATATACCGTAGCCGGTAGGGCGATGGGCTTCGCCCTTGAACAACCGCTTCACGTTGTCGCGCTTCCGTAACTAGCTTCAGGAATTTTAAAACAACTTGAGTATACCAATATTTTTACCCGCAATTTCCTTTGTTTCGCTTACGTCCCTTGATTACAGTAACTGATGAAATGCTAAAAAATTATAAAATGAACTCATATTAACATCTTACAAAATGTACGATATTGGAATAATCGGTGCCGGTCCCGCAGGAGCAACATTGGCGCGTCTCGTCGCGTCTAAACACCGAGTTTTGTTGCTCAATAAAGACCGGCAAAAATGTTGCGGCGGCATTCTTGCCCCCGAATCACAAAAATTGTTAGCACAACTCGACCTCGCATTGCCGCTACACACCCTCGCAAATCCACAACCATTTGCCGTAACCGTAATTGATATAAACTCAAAACTCATAAATCATTACCCAAGACAATACATAAATATAAAACGAAATAAATTTGATCAATGGTTGCTGTCGCTTTTGCCCGAATCGGTTGACGTGCGGTCAAACGCGGTTTACAAAAAAGCTGGAGTTGACAGCAAAACGGTTGAGGTAAACGGCGATTATTTGATAATTCATTTCACCGAAAACGATGAGCCGAAAACGGAAAAAGTTCGATGGCTTGTTGGAGCGGATGGCGGTGCGTCGTTGGTTCGGGATCAATTTTTCGGCACCGATCCGCGATTGAAAAAATACATCGCGTTCCAAGATTGGTTCGACAACAACGAAATTGAAACCCAAACGGATTCGTTGTCGTCGGAAATAAATTTTCAAAATAATTACGTTGGTATTTTCGACAATAATTTGACCGATTTTTATTGTTGGACAATTCCCAAAGATGATCAACTCCTAATCGGCAGCGCAATTCCACTACAAACCAAAGACGAAAATCCTCTATTGCCCGACGCGAGAAACAGATTCAAGCAACTAAAAAATTACCTTAGCTCAATCGGATTAAATTTTGGGCAAGCGCAAAAACAAGAAATTGGTTTGATCGTCAGACCCGCTACAACTAACGCAATCAATCTTGGCAGAAATAACGTACTCCTTGTAGGTGAAGCCGCCGGATTTATCAGCCCAACCTCCGCCGAAGGAATCAGCACCGCCCTCGCAAGCGCAACAGCATTGGCTAACGCAATAAACTCAAATAAAAATGTATTGAAAGAATACAAAAAAAATACAAAAAACATCATTTGGAATATCAGATTAAAATACCTAAAAAAACCCGCAATGTTCAACCCACGCCTGCGCCGAATCGTAATGCAATCAAAGTTAACCGCCTTGCGAAAATAATACAATTAGTTACTCACACACGAATTGTAAGCACCGCAAAGGCGACGAAGGGTATTTATACTCAAGCTACTTTAAAATTCATGGAGCTGAACACGCAAGCGCAACACCGTGAAGCGGTTGTTCAGGGGCGAAGCCTACCGCCCATACCGGCTTCGGTATAGAAACCTTTGTGCGACTTTGTCGCCTTTGCGGTAGAAATTTTCCGCAAAAACCAATTTTAAATTATTATAATTTTTTGTACTCTGGGTAATTTGTAACCTATACTACAGCTGTAGAATGTTACAATTTTTTGAGAGAAAGTTTTTCATTTTCATGATATGTCATGGGCGGTAGGCTTCGTCCTTGAACGACCGTTTCGTAGTGTTGCGATTTCGTGTTCGGCTTTGGGAATTTTAAAGTAGCTTTATTATGCAGTTTCGCTATAAAGCAGCTTCGGTATATAAATTGATGTAATAGTTTCTGGTTCAAATGAGTGATTCCATTCATATAACTCCTACTGCGTTTTCACAGGACATACTTTCAAGTCCTCCTCCGCCGGAGATTACGCCGTTGCTTGGCGGTCAAGCGAACACTGGCAACACCAATAAAGTGTCGTCGCAACGCGGGCTGTTTACGATCTTTATGATCGTTTGGACAGTTTTCTTTATTTTTGTATCAATTGGTTTTTATGTTTGTATTGACCGAGTGTACGTATATCAATTGTACAGCCGTGCGGAGTTGGCGGATTCTGTTTTGTCGGTGTACCACCAATGGTTCTTTAACTCTGGAGGAATTTATTCGCATCATTCTGAAGACGGTTACTTTCAAAATTTGCCCAGACAAGAAATCAAAACCGCTGACGGTAGTAAAATGTATCTCATCGATAGTACGACATTGATTCGCAATATTAACGGGTTGTCGAAATTGAAGGACAGCGGTATTTCGTTTAAGTTGACATCTATTGCCCCAGACAATCCAAAAAATAAAGCAGATGATTGGGAGTTAAGTGCAATCAAGCGGTTGAGTAGCGGCGGTTTGGACAAGGTATTTGCGATAGATAATTCCGGCGAACACACAACAGCGCGTCTTGCGATGCCTATTTTTGTTACAAAAAATTGTGTTGCTTGCCATACGAAACTCACCGCAAAAGAAGGTGACATGCACGGAATAATTTCTACATCTGTTAATTCGGACACGTTATCGTACTATCGTTTTATACTTTTTTGTGTGGGTTATATTACAATCACGTGTATTTGGTTAAGCGGATTTGTTTGTCTAACGTATTTGCGTCACCGCGAGGAACAACATGTTCAAGCACTTACCTCTCTAGTTGCCAAAGAAGCGGCAATCAATAAATATAGAACACAACTTGAGGAATTAGTTGCTGAGCGTACAGCGGATTTGCGTGAGGCAGTTCGTTCCGTCGAGCTTGCCAACACCGCTAAATCGCAATTCCTTGCCCACATGAGCCACGAGATTCGAACACCTTTAACGGGCGTTTTAGGATTGACGAATTTATTGGCGAATGAGCAGTTGACGGACAAACAATCAGAATACGTCAAGATGATTTGCCTATCCGGCGAGACACTTCTGTCGTTGATCAATGACATTCTCGACTTCTCCAAAATCGAAGCCGGTAAACTAGAATTAGACCGTCGTGAATTCGATCTATTTGACAAAATTGAATCGTTGTTCAGCATAATGTCAACTCGTTTTATGGACAAAGAACTTGAACTTTGTCTTGATGTTTTGCCCGGTGTTCCACGTATTGTTGTCGGCGACGGCAGTCGTTTATTGCAAATATTGATCAATATTGCGGGCAATTCTGTTAAATTTACAACCAAAGGCGGAGTAAGAATTTCAGTTGCATGTCTTGAACTGCAACGCGATAATAACGCATTGATCAGATTCCGTATCGCCGATACGGGTATTGGTATCGAAAAAAACAACCTGTCGCGTTTGTTCAAATCTTACTCGCAAGCCGATTCATCAATCGCGTCGAAATTTGGCGGTACTGGTTTGGGGTTGATGATATCGAAGCATCTTATCCGCATGATGGGCGGCGATATAACAGTAACAAGCGAGTCAGGTATTGGTACGACGTTCGAGTTCAACGTTATTATGGGCGTTCCAGTTGAGCAAGTCACTTTGATGTGGGACAATCCAGTGCCGTCAATTACTTCAATGCGCGATTTGCCTAGCGTAGAAAACATCAATGTTCTGCTTATTGCGGACAATATGGTTGTACGCGAATCTCTAAAAACGCAACTGGAGTATTGGAAAATGCGAGTGAGTGTCGTATCGACAAGGGAAGAGATCGAAGCGAAATTATATTCTTCAAACGCAGAAGATACAGTTCAATTGATTTTGTGGGACGAAGGTTTTACGCAGCTTGAGATAGTTGATTATATTGGTCGGATACGCGGAACGGAAAGTACGGCGAATATTCCGGTTGTGTTGCTTGTGATGATGGTTGACAGTATAGATGCAGTGTTGGCGCAAGTTTTGAAAATGGTTACGGTGAAAAAACCGTTTTGCGTATCGGCGTTGTATGATGCGATTTTATCCGCGTTGTTCAAACAAAGCGTTCAAGGTTTCTTCACCAAAAAAGACAGCGATAGACAAGAAGCAAAAAATAAATCTCATATCGTACGTCAATTGAAATTTTTGATCGCGGAGGATAATGTTGTCAATCAAGTTGTGATTACGGGAATGTTGCGTAGTTGCGGTCATAGTTGCGAGGTTGTTGCGAATGGCGAGTTGGCGGTGGATAAATTTAGGAATGACGATTCGTTTGACATTATTTTGATGGATTGCCAAATGCCGGTAATGGATGGTTACGAAGCAACAAAATTGATACGCGAATCGGAGGCGGAAAACGAAGAAGAAACAGGCAAAAAAATACGACCAATACCAATTATTGCCCTAACAGCAAACGCAACAGTTGAAGATCGGACAAAATGTATCGACTGCGGCATGGACGACTTCTGCTCCAAACCTGTTAAACAAGAAGTCCTCTTCGCCCTCGTAAATAAACTACTAAACAACAACAGCACCACAAATTAACCACTCCGCCTAAAATTCAGCACGCAGATAACGCAGATTTGGAGGAAATGTTCGCAAGATCAGAAAACATAATCAGATCAGCGACTATCTCTTAAAAATCTGCGTTATTTGCGTGCTATACATAAAGACAGCCCAAAACTCTCAGCACTGCTGAGAGAAATTAGAAACGGTACAAGCAAAGACAATAAATTTTGACGCACAAATCCAACGATAAAATCCATAAGACATTGTGCGAAAAGTTTAAAGATCGAATAATATACCGAAACCTGTTTTTAACGTAGATTTCGGTATATTTGAAAAATTACAATTTCGTTTGGCATTGTAATGTTTATTGGTTTTCTTTATCGAATGCGCCGTCGAAGGCTAGGTTGCTTGGCGAGAAGTCGATTTTCTTGACGAATGCAGCGGCTTCGGTTGCGCCGAATTCTCGTTCCATTCCCATATCTTCCCACTCGACCGACAAAGGTCCATTGTAACCGATGTTGTTTAAGGCTCTTATGATCTCCTCGAAATTGACTCCGCCGTGACCGAGCGACCTGAAATCCCAACCGCGTCTGTAATCGCCGAAATTCAAATGAGATGCCAAAATGCCGGTTTTGCCGTTCAACGTAACTATCGCATCTTTCATGTGAACATGATAAATCCGGTCTTTAAATTTGTACAAAAATTCTACCGGATCAACTCCTTGCCAAATCAAATGAGACGGATCAAAATTAAACCCGAACTCCGGTCGATACTTCAACACCTCAAGCGCACGCTCAGCAGTGTAAATATCAAAAGCAATCTCCGTCGGATGCACCTCAAGAGCAAACTTGACCCCGCATTCGCCAAACACATCAAGAATCGGATTGAAACGATCTACCAGCAACTTGAATCCATCATCAACCCAACTCTGCGGTACTGGCGGAAAAGAATACAAATATTGCCAAATACTCGATCCGGTAAATCCGGTAACAACATTTACACCAAGTTTTTGCGCCGCACGCGCCGTATCTTTGTATTCATTCGCCGCGCGTTCATTAACTCCGGCGGGGTTGCCGTCGCCCCAAACGTAATCCGGCAAAACCGCCTTGTGCCGCAAATCAATTTGATCAAGAATCGCTTGCCCCACAAGATGCGATTGAATCGCCCAAATTCCGAGTCCGTTTTGAGTCAATATTTCACGCCGTTTGGCACAATAATCACTCTCATTCAATGCGCGCCGGACATCAAATAACTCGCCCCAACACGCTAACTCCAGCCCATCATAACCGAAACTCTTAGCCTTCGGAGCAAGTTCCGAAAGTTTAAGATCAGCCCATTGTCCCGTTGTAAGTGTAACAGGTCTTGACATTTATATTTCTCCTTCAATTTTAATTTAACGGTTGTTAATTTAAGGTTAATTTAACGTTTGAATTTTTTATTGCAATTAATTGTCAATACGTGAAGGGCAAATTTTACATTTTTCATTTTGCTTGAAACATGTTTTGAAAAAATAGCCCTTCCTCAATTAACCAATTAATACAATAAATTATAAGATTAAAATCATAGATTTATCTCCCAATTCTACATTCAACTTTTTTTAATTTACTTTTCTGTGATCACCTATGTTTGGTGTTGACGGGTGAGTGTCCGGTCCGAAATAACGCAACACAACAAGCGGCTCACTGCCGGTATTTTCGACCGTAACACCATTTTTTGCCGCAGTTGCTGTAACGAAAATTTCGTCATTTGGCTCCGCTCCGTAGTTGATCATAACCGGCGTGTCAACCGTCAACTCTCCAACTTTGCCATGACCTTGAACCAAAATCCAACCGCTCGCGCCGTTATCGTTGAGAGTGCATTTGCTATTCGGATAAACTGTAAGCTCTTTTGCTGAAAACAATTGTTTCCCATCAATTTTGCCGTAAGTAATCCATTTATCGGTATATCCTTTACCGGATTGCTTCTCGTCAACAATCGGCTCAACGTAATTTGAACTCTTGAAATTCGGGTCAACGTTTTTCTCCCAATCTAACATGCTGATAATGTAATCAAAATCATTATGTTTCTCTTTCGGCACATCCTTAACAAGCCAACTCCACTCGACTTGCCTGCCCTCAATCAACGATTGAAAACTCCCAAAAACATCCGAACCCCATTGCGGCTCATACGTGCAAAGAGACCCCGGCGCGTGCAAAACACCAGCCGGAACAACCCAACCCGTACCACGCTTCAACCTGTAAGCCTTTGAAATATCAAGAATTCCATTGTCGCCTTTATTCCAATTTTCAAGACATTTTTTTACATCGTCTTTTGTCGTTCCGGGTTCAAATCCCATGAAAGTATAATCGAAGTGATTTTCCGCCGCGTTTAGTTGCGGTGGAAAATAGTAGGCTTCGGGTTTACCTTCTTGACCGACAAGTTTAGCGTGTTCTTCACGCTGGTGAAGGTGGTGAAAGATTGGACCTAGATTATCAAAAAACTTCGAATAAACGGGCCAACGTTTGAATTTGTCCCAAATTTTGTCCCCAACAACCGTCCCCTTTCCTTCGGCAACAGCATCACGCAACAAAAATTTTTGCCCATTAAATTTTACGTAACTTAAACCTTCGTCAGGTTGTCTGCCCGGGTTTCCTGCTTCGGTTGTGCTTGAGAACCAACGCTCATTGATTCCGCCGCGATCAACACCAAGCGCATACCAATCAGTCGGCGCAAGTTTTATTCGCCGTCCCGGTTGCATAAACACGCGAGGAACCCACGTAGGGGTCAAGCGAAGAATTCCTTTACCGGCTTCCATCGCGTCTTGAAATATCTTGCTAACGTTATCGCTACTAACCGCAACAGAACGGCAACAACACTGACAAGCACCTTTAGTCATGTTAACCTCCCAAAAAAATTGTGAAATTTGCTTAGCTATCCCGAAACCAATACGGACGATAGGTTTTACCCTTGAACAACCGCTTTGCGTTGTTACGCTTACGTACTCAGTTTCGGAAATTGTAAAACATCTTGAGTACAAAAATAACCGCCGATTTTTTTTGCAAATACCCAAAAAACAATCAAACAAGTATACCGAAGCCGGTAAGGCGACAGACCCCGCCCCTGAACAACCGTTTCACGTTGTTACGCTTGCGTGTCCAGATTTAAAACAGCTTGAGTATAACAGTTATTTCCTTCATAAATTTTGCAAGCCAGAGACCGCCCCGACTCCAAAAATCCAATTATTCCGCACCAACTACGGCACAAAACACCCCTAGTATATCACCCACAACAAACAAAGAACAGTGGGGACAAAAGTTTTCGCCAAAATTTCAATTGTCGGTCGAGAACAGACGCTTGATCTGTGAGCAACAATTAGTTTTTTTCACCATGCCTTCAAGAGTTTTTTCGTATTTTTTATTTTTAAGGGGCAAAGAGCATCTACAATTTTGGTTTTTCGTGTATTTGCTCTTGACGAACATTGGTAATTTTGTCAAAATAGCACGAAGTTCTGACCTTTGCCCAAAGCTATACTTGTCTGTCCGGCTTTGAGGATTTTGAAATGGCTTGGGGAATTGGTCTATTTTGTGGAAAGAAGTACGCTGTTGCCCAGATTATTAAAGCGCAACGGCAAAAAATACACGCTGAACACACGATGAATTTCGACGACACGAAAAATAAATTTTCACAGGTCGTTAAAATTTCAAACGCGCTCAGCTCAATAATTAACTTGGGAGAAATTTTATGAAAAGACGTGAATTTGTCAAAGTAACTTCGCTCGGATTAGGGGCGGGTTTAACAATATTGACGAACGGTATCAACGCGGCTGAAACAAAAGCAAACAACAAAATAAATGTTGCGCTTATTGGTTGCGGCGGTCGCGGCAGCAGCCTTTTGCTCGGTTTCGATTATCCGGGCGCGAGAATTCCCGGATTTTGCGAATTCGATGATGTCAACGTCCTTTACGCCTGCGACGTACGTAAAGATCGTGGTGAAAAAACTGCCGAAAAAGCTAAGACAAAATACGTTGACGATATGCGCACTGTTCTTGATGACAAAAATGTTGACGCTGTAATTTGCGCGCTTCCTGACCACTGGCACGCACTCGCAGCAGTTCGTGCTTGTCAAGCAGGCAAAGATGTTTACACGGAAAAGCCTGCATCGCATTCGGGTTGGGAAGGCGAGCAAATGGTTAAAGCCGCTCGTAAATACAAACGAATCGTTCAACACGGCACACAAAACCGAAGCGCAGCCTACAACATCGCCGCAAAAAAATATATCGAAGAAGGTAAACTTGGAAAAATTCACCTCTGCCGCGTCTTCAACCAAAAAGCCGAAACCAGCTCATTCAAAATCAAAAACGAAAAAACTCCAGAAAACTTCAATTGGAGTGCATGGCTGGGACCAGCAGCAGATCGCCCCTATTCGCCAGTAATTATGAATGGCAAATGGCATCAGCTTTGGGATTTTTCGGCTGGTGATCTCCTTAATGACGGAGTACATCAAATTGATTTGGCGCGGTGGCTTGTTGGGGTAAAGTTTCCCGATTCCGCTTACGCTACTGGCGGTCGCTTTACGGATTCGCCCAAAGATAGCGACGGTCAAACGCCCGATACTTTGGTTGCGACGTATAAATTTAATGATTTAATTTTCACGGTTGAGGAAACGCTTTACACCAGATATATGCTCAAAATTGATCCGGTTGTGCGGATGTCGGACATGGTTCCATATTGGATGCAATGCGCGACGGCAATTGAGTTATATGGTACGAAAGGATTGATGAAAGTTGCGCGTCATGGCGGCGGCTGGCAAGTTTTTGACCGACCCAAAGACCGTAAACCCGTAATCAAAGAAACCGGTCACGGACGTTTTCCGGACGAACCACACAAACGTAATTTTTTGGATTCGATCAGGACAAGAGAATTGCCCAACGCGGATATTGCAGAAGGACATTGCAGTACAGCGTTGGTGCATTATTCAACCGTTTCTCTTCGTCTGGGCGGCGCGGCTCTGAAAATCAACAAAGAAACCGGCAAAATCGAAAATAACGCCGAAGCCGAAAAATATTGGAAACGCGACTACCGCGAACCATTCGCCATCACAGACGAAGTTTGAGATTGTCGCAAGTACGTTTAATCGTGCTATTGTGGTCAATTGCGCGGCGGAATTTGCGGTCAAATAAATTCATGCCGCGCATTTTGGCTACAGGGAATTTTTATACCGTAGCCGGTAAGGCGATGGGCTTCGCTCTTGAACAACCGCTTCACGTTGTTACGCTTGCGTGTTCAGCTTCGGGAATTTTAAAACAGCTTGAGTATAAAAGTTAATTTTATTCGAATTCGGTCGATTTCCATCGACTGAAAATCGAATGAATTTGGAGTAATTTGTTTTTGGTAAATAGTATTTTTAAAAATTCCCGTAAGCTACTTTAAAATTCCCGAAGCTACGGTAAACCTACAACGCAGAGCGTTAGGCAATCGCAACAACGCGAAGCGATTGTTCAAGGGCGAAGCCTGTCGCTCATACCGGCATCGGTATAACACAAACTTGGTGATGAAAAGATATCTTGTTACCGGCGGTGCCGGATTTATTGGTTCGCATTTAGTCGAAGGGTTGTTGAAACGCGGAAATTGTGTAACAATAATTGATGACCTCTCAACAGGAAATTGGAGCAATATCGCTTCACTCGAATCCAATATTAACTTCCGCGCGATAATTGCCTCCGCCGACGAACGGCAACTGCTTGAACGCGAAGTCCCTAAACACGAATTCGTCTATCACCTCGCAAGCGCAGTTGGCGTAAAACTAATAATTGACCACCCCGTCGAAACCGTACAACGAATTGTACGCACAACAGATTCGCTCGTCGATGTTTGCACTCGTTACCACATTCCACTGCTGCTAACCTCAACCAGCGAAGTTTACGGTAAATCAGACCGCATCCCATTTTCAGAAGACAACGACATTACAATAGGCGCAACATCAAAACGACGTTGGGCTTATGCTTCAGCAAAAATGCTTGATGAGTTTCTATTGCTCGCGCACCATTACCAAACAAGTTTGCCGGTATTTATTGTACGATTATTCAACACCGTAGGACCAAAACAAACCGGACAATACGGAATGGTCGTGCCACGCTTCATCAACGCCGCAATTAAAAATCAACCACTTGAAATCTACGGCGACGGAAAACAACAACGTTGTTTCTGCTCTGTTTTTGATGTAGTTGAAGCATTATTAAAATTCGACTCCGCCCCGCAAGCCATCGGACAAGTAATAAATCTCGGTAGCAACGAAGAAATCAGCATTCAACAACTTGCAGAAAAAATTATAAACATCGTGAACTCAAAATCAAATCTAAAATTCATTCCCTACGAAGACGTTTACGGATTAGATTTCGATGATATGCGCCGCCGAGTACCAGACCTAACCAAAGCAGAAAAACTCCTAAACTGGAAACCAAAAACGAAATTAAACGAAATTATAAAACAAATATACCAAAACCAATACAGAAAATAATCAGATAAAAATATCAGCACGCAGACGACGCAGATTTTGAGGATATTCGCAAGATCAAAAAATAAATCCGATCCACGAATATCCTTAAAAGTCTGCGCTATACTGTAGATGCTATGAAATTTGTCTTTTTATACCGAAGCCGGTATGGGCGGTAGGCTTCGCCCTTGAACAACCACTTCGCGATGCAACGCTTGCGTGTTCAGCTTCGGGAATTTTAAAACAGCTTGAGTAATAAGGCAGGATTACAGGATATAATGAAATCCTGTCTATCCTGCTATCCAGTAAATCCTGCCAAAAAAATAAAAACTGAATTTCATAGTGCGATGAGTATATCTGCGTGCTAATATTTTTTAAAAGGACAAAGTAACGACGGTATTACAAAAATTCTTTCCAATCTTTTTCTTTTAACTCATTGATGATTTTTCTGACGGCTTCTTCGTGTTCTTTTTTTGCAATTAGTGTTGCATTATTTGACTGAACGACAATCACGTCATTTATGCCAATTAACGCAAATAAATGCTCTGGATTGTCGGCACGCACAAAACAACCGGACGAATCTATTGCAATAAGTTTTGTCGTGATTGCAATATTATTATGCTCATCATGTTTGCCCGAATATAGCCGATCAATCGCACTCCACGTACCAACATCATCCCAATCAAATACCGCCTCAAGCATAACTATACCATAGCCGGCACGAAAATTGCTCCGCGATTCCGCATTTGCGTGTTCGGTTTCGGAAATTTTGGAATAGTTTGGGCATGTTGAGTTTACACGTTCCAAAACAGCGTAATCGATAGATATATTTTTACATTGCGGAAATAAGTTTTCAATAGTTTTTTTCTCGTCAACAGAACCGAATTTGTCCGCAATCCGTTTCAAAATATCACCCGTTTCAGGTTCAAATTTTGCAATCAAATCAATTATCGTTGCCGATCTCCAGATGAATATTCCCGCATTCCACGCGAAATTTCCCGATTTAATAAACTTTACCGCGTTGTCCCGCGACGGTTTTTCGTGAAAACATCGCACGTTGTGGACAGTTGTCAACGATTGCCATTTTTGTGTTGCACTAGAAATAATTAAATCGTTCGTCTCAATATAACCATACGAACTTGACGGAAATGTCGGCTTAATGCCAAGCGTAACCAACCGCTTAGAATCCTCGTCAACCAAATCAGCGGCAAATTGCAACGTTTGGCAAAATGAATTTTCGTTACGAATAACATGATCAGACGGCAAAATAATCATCGTCGCATCAGGAAATTCATTGCTAATTCTCGCCGCTGCTAAACCGATACATGGTGCGGTGTTGCGTGGTATAGGTTCACAAATAATCTGCGTTTGGGGAATTTGCGGCAAAAGTGTTGCTATTTGTTCGGACATGGATTCTGTTGTCAAAACCCACATTCTTTCATGCGGAATTATCCGCTCCAACCTGGCAACTGTTGACTCAATCATTGTCCGCCCAGATTCAATTTCGAGAAATTGTTTAGCCTTCGATTGACGACTTTCAGGCCAAAGCCGCGTACCAGACCCGCCGGCAAGAATAACCGCATGTAACATCTAAAACCCCTGAAATATAAATTTAAATTTGAAAACTATACCGGCTATAACGTAGCCGGTAAGGCGATAGGCTTCGCCATTGAGCAACCACTTCACGTTGTTGCGCTTGCGTGTTCAGCTTCGGGAATTTCAAAACAGCTTGAGTATAAAGTATAAGAGACAAAAAAATACAAAAAACTCCCCCTCACACACGACAAAACTGTAAAACCATTCATGGTCGCGACACAGTATAACCTCTGAATCATTGACGATCAATCAATAGCCGTCTAGTCAAAATTTAAGTGTTGAGCGGGCAATCATATTTTTTTGTCCAATTGCTCGAATTGTAATTTTTGTAACAATTATTTTAACCGCAACGTTTATTTCGATTCTTTAGCAAAAATTTTGAAAAAATTATACCGATTTGGAATTACTCTCATCTGCTAACTGATAAAATTAAGATAGTAGTAAAGCCGTTTTGAAATCCTATAGAAGTTGCGACAAACCGGCAACAACATTCAAACGAAACAATAAACTTTCCAAACCAAAGAAAAATCAATGAAAATGAAAACCAAAAATTTGATTACAAACAGGTCGTTCTATCTTTTTTCCCAAATATCTGAAACATTTGCCCAATTACGAATCAGCGCAAACGGATTCTCAAATGTGTTTATTGCAACACGTTTAGGGCAAATGGTTTGTTGCGTTTTGGGGTTTGTGATGATTTTGTTATTTGGTGGTTCGTTGGCGTTTGCGCAATCTAGTGAAAATGTTGCCGCAGGTCTTGGCAGTGGTAATTCCGGTGTTTGGATAGATGCACACGGAGTGCTTGAAGTACTGTCTCTCGATAACGGACAACTCGAGCAACAAAAATTACTTGCCGCACGAAAATCTTATACGCAATTGCCGAAATCCATAACGATAAAAAGTGATTTGCGGTTTGTTTCGCTTAAACATCTTGAGCGTGCGTTTGTTGATGCGAACGGCAGTTTGACGGATGAGATGCGTTATTTGGCGGGTTTGACGCGAATCAAATATCTTTTCTTTTTTCCAGATTCAAAAGATATTGTAATTGCGGGACCTGCTGAGGGTTGGTATCCCGGCGCGGAGGGCATGATGGTTGGGATAGAGACGGGCAAACCAATTTGTGAGTTGCAAGATTTAGTTGTTGCGTTGCGGGCTTTTGCGCCGCGAGGTGAAGTGGTTGATGTGGTTGGTTGTTCGATTGATCCCACGAGCGAAGGCAATGCTAATATGCAAAAATTTCTGCAAAATACTCGGTTTGACAGAAATAGAATCAATGTTTTCGCGGAAAATTTGCGCCAAAGTCTTGGAATGCAAACGATACGGGTTGACGGAGTGTCGGCGGAAACTCACGCGGCGAGAGTAATGGTCGCGGCGGATTATCGAATGAAATTGATTGGTATTGGGGTGGAGAAATTGCCCGCCGGTGTAAATATCTCAACGTTCATCGCCAAAACAGACTTGTCCGCGCAACAATCAAATAAATTACATCGTTGGTATTTCGTGCCGGATTACCAATCGGTTGTAATGACGGATGACAAAACGGGAATTGAGCTTGTGGGGGATGGAGTCAAGTTGGTTACGGAGGAAGAAGTTGTCGATTCTATTACGGGCAAACGGGAGATTAGGAGCAATAGTGTTGACAAAGCGAGTTCGGAATTTACCCGTAGTTTCTCAAGTCAATACCCCAAACTTGCGAAAAAAATACTCGTGTACGCTCAACTCCGAAATTTGATCGATATGTTCGTGTGTGCCGCGCATATTCACGAGCAAAATTTTTACGATAAATCAGATTGGTCAATGGATATTTTCGGCGATGAAAACAAATTCAAAGTCCAAACATACAACTCACCAAAATTCGTTTTACCAGCAGTCAACTACAAAACCAAAGGCGGAAAAGTCGGTTTCCCAATCGGAGGCATTCAAATAGACCCAAACGAAGCCCTCTCAAAAGAAAACGCAAAAACAGAAAAAAATAGCCAAATCTCAAAGGTCCGCAACAAAACAAAAATCGAATTGCAAAACGGTCAGTGGTGGTGGGATTAAATGGGCTTAAATTCCATTATGGCAATTTCTAAATATACTGTTCGCCAAAAAATAAATTATTTCAAATTCGGTCGATTTTCATTCGGGTAGAAAGCGACCAAATTCGGATAAAATTAATTTTAGAAATTTCTCTTGTACCGTAGCCGGTAGGGCGATAGGCTTCGCCCTTGAACAATCGCTTCACGTTGTTGCGCTTGCGTGTTCAACTTCAGGAATTTTAAAGTAGCTTCAGTATAATAACTTGGGGAAACACTTGTTTTGTCCCTCATGTCCATTGTGTCTCCTTTGTCCCTTAAAAATAATTGAACAAAAATCCCCCATTTTTCGTGTCTTTCGTGATAAAAAAAATTCCTCCGTGTCTCTAGTAAAACCTTTTGCCTGAAGTCTAAAATTTCAATCTGAAATTTGCGTATTTATCGATACTCTGGTTTGGGCGTATTTCAAAAGTGCGTATTGACAAGATAGTAAATTTTCGTGAAAATAGGTGGCGGTTACGGGGTTGATGATTTGCGGTGTAGAATTTTGTTTTTTGGGGTTGGCTTGAAGTTTTGGTTTTGGGTGGGATAATTAGGGGGAAGTTAATAAGAACCTACATTTTTTGAACAGTAACCTTGAATTTAACTGGCGACTATTTCCCGTAGCCCCGCATGGGGCGTGATGTGCATAATTGGCGGTGTAGCGCACCGCCGGATCGTATGCCCCAAAAACACAACGCCCCGCAGGGGGCAAGATTATGAGGTTGATGATCGGTGATAAGTAACCGATGATCCCGTCCAGTTAGGGACAATATGTTGGTAGAAAATAGTGTAAAAAATATTCCGCGTCCCGTATGGGACGCAATGTGATTACAGTTTAACCGTTTGAAAAGTCCTCGCATTCCGTCCCTAGCGGGACGGCGTTTTTTGTACCGAAACCGGTAGGGGCGAAGCCTATCGCCCCTACCGGCTACGGTATGACTCGCCCACAATAATCTCGTGGTTGGGGCGTTGAGTCCGGCGGTTTCGCTACGCTACACCGCCGGTTACGCACATCACGCCCTTGCAGGGCTAAGAAGAGTTTTTTAGAAGCTCACTAGAGCAATTCCGTTGGGTGTGAAATTGTGGTCTTGTGAAATTTTGTTTTTTTGAGATTAAAAAAAGATGGTGGAGTTGAAGGAATCGATAACGTATGCGGTAATTATTGCGGCGGCTGGTCAAAGTAAACGTTTTAGTAGCAGAAAGACGGTTGAACACGAAGAGCAGTTTGACAGCGGAGTTGCGTCTGCAAAAAAGCCTTATGCGAAGTTGCAAGGCAAACCGATTTGGCTTTACAGTACGGAAAAATTTGCGAGGCGTACGGATGTCAAACAGATCATTCTTGTTGTTTCGCCTGAGGATGTTTCGTGGTTTCGGGATTATTTTGCTTTTGACATTGATCGTTTGCTTCTTGTGGTAATTTCAGGAGGTTTGGAGCGGGTTGATTCGGTTCAGAAGGCTTTGAAGATTGTTCGTGACGATATTGATTATGTTGTTGTGCACGATGCGGCGCGTCCGTGTACTACTGATCAACAAATTACCGACGTGTTTAATACGGCAAAACGACACGGTGCCGCAATTCTTGCAACTCCGATTGTAGGTACGGTAAAATCGGTTGAAAGCGGCGTGATCAAATTGACCGTACCACGAGCGGGACTTTGGGAAGCGCAAACCCCGCAAGTGTTCCGCAGACAAATTTTACTAGATGCTTACGCAACCCAAAAAGACGATGGTGCAGTTCCAACAGATGATGCCGAGCTTGTCGAAAAAGCCGGTTTTAACGTTTCAATCGTTCCGGCGGACAAGTCAAACCTGAAAATAACAACACAATCAGATTTGAGCTTCGCAGAAGCTATACTCGCCAACAAAAAATAAGCTATAATATCGCAGTCGTGTTGTACCGGTTTCGGTGTAACATGTATTGCATTATACTCAAGCTGTTTTGAAATTCCCGAAGCTGGACACGCAAACGCAACAACGTGAAGCGGTTGTTCAATGGCGGAGCCTATCGCCCATACCGGCTTCGGTATAACAACTGAAATTGAAAGAAAGGTGAATTTATGTCAGATATACTTGAAAAATTTGACAACGCTGCTGACCCCAACGTTACTAATACGGTTGGTCGTGATGGTACATTTACGGATGATACTGAGGATACGTTGAAGGACAAGTATCTTTCGTTTCGTCTTGGAGACGAGGATTATTGTCTTGAGATACGGCATGTTACTGAGATTGTTGGTATTCAGAAGGTAACAGAAGTGCCGGACATGCCGCATTACGTCAAAGGCGTAGTCAATTTGCGCGGACAAGTAATCCCCGTAATCGATATGCGGCTTCGTTTCAACATGGTTGGACGCGATTACGACGAAAGGACTTGTATCGTGGTTGTCAACCTGCGAGGCGGGCAATATCAAGTCGGCTTGGTTGTCGATACGGTCAACGAAGTCAGATCAATTGAGGAAACAAATGTTTCGCCGCCGCCGCAAAGCGGTACGGGTCAATGCGCCCAATATATTCGCGGTCTCGGCAAAGTCGGCGATGACGTGAAAATTATTTTGGACACAAATAAATTGTTATTTGAAGATGATCAACTGGCAACTATAAGCGCATAAAATTATACCGGCGCGGCACAACAGGGAATTTCCAAAAAAGGAATTTCAAAAAATCTTGATCAGTTGGTGATGTTATTAGAGATGTGGTTTAATGACGCAGATATCGAACCTCATTTTTAAATGAGGTTTGAAGAAAGTTCCGCAAAGCTGCTTAAAAATTCCCGAAGCTAAACGCGCAATCGCGATGAGGTGAAGCGGTTGTTCAAGGGCGAAGCCTATCGCTCGTACTGGTTTCGGTATAACTTGACAAATTGAACTTATGAAAGCTAAATCTAAAAAGAAGAAAACATTTGACGTTAAACAATTTCTTATTCTTCACGGAGAGAAATTGGTAGTTGGGTTATTGGTGTTGGTTGCCTTTTTCTTTATTTATTTGGGCGTAACCTCTTACAAGCCGTTAAGTTGGCAACCCGCGAAACTTGACACTGTATCGCAAGATACGCGGAATTTTATTGACGCGAATACCCGCACCGCAACGGATGAGGCGATAGCTGTTTTCCACTATGACAAATACGCTGAATGGATTAAGTTCGGCGTACAATTGAAGTTATATGAAACGCCAACGGTTTGGTTGCCGTTGTTATTTCCTGAGCGGATCAAGCGGGACAAAGTGCCACTCAAACCGGTTGAAAATTTGCAGGCTTCGGCGGGACTTGGTGCAGTGTCAATAAAACCTATTGGCGGCAAAACGCGGCGTGGTGAAAGATGGGCAATTGTTACAGGTTTGATTCCGATTCAAGAACAGCGTGATTTGTATGTCCGCGCTTATGCGGCGAGCGTTAGACCAATGCCTAATCAAGACACGCCTATTTACGTTTCATATATTTTGGAGCGGGCGGAGATTGAGCCGGAGCAAGATGAAAACAATATTAAATGGGTAGAAATAAACGCATACGATGAAATTGATAGACGAATGCGTGAGTGGAATGGGCTTGGTTCGGAGCCGGTTGATCCGTTTTATTTGGCACCGTATGAAAATCGAGGTCCCAAATCGTTGTGGATGGCTTGCCCGTTGCCTCCAACAATCAGACCGCTCGAAAAAGGAATAACACAAAGCAGCATTCCGCTACTTTCCGAAACCGAAGCCGAATGGCAGAAAAAAAGTCAAGAATACAATAAAAAATTGCAAGAAGAAATGGAAAACAGATCGAAAGACGCTGGGTCTTTTCTTGATGCCTCACCGTTCGATGCCGTCTCCACAACCAACATGCCCGTTGGCAGAATTGATACGCCTAATACGACAAATATACCGATTGAAGGACAACGCATCGTGTCGCATTTTCTTTTCCGATATTTGGATTATTCGGTTATGCCGGGCAAGACTTATCGTTATCGTGTAAAACTTTGGCTTGCGAATCCGAACTATGGATTGAATGAAAGTGATGTTGTTGATTTTAGTTTAGCATCGGACAAGTATCTTACGTCGGAAGTTAGCAAAACATCAAACAAGGTAACAATCCCGCCGGATTCGCGTATATTATCGCGTTCGGTTTTACCCCCGTCTCGTTCAGCTCCTTGGTCTGAGCCGTCGGCGAATATTCTTGCGATTTATTTTGACATGGCGGATGGTTCGGAGTGGGTTTGGGGGGCAGGTGAGCGAGTTTATCGCGGTTCGACTTTGAACATTAAAAACGCCGTGACTCAAGACCCATCAGCTCTCGACAAAGCAGAAGTTACTAATCCACGCACTCCGCCACGATCAATGCCAACACCAGCAGGTACAACTGATCCAAAGTTGCAACCTCAACGCAGGGATGTTATCACCAACGCCTGTATAATGGATATTTACGGTGGTGTGGTGTTGGGCAATGTTTTGGGTTCGGATCCTCCGCCTACTAGAACGCCGGGCAAGATACTTGTCTTAAACGGTTTAGGCGAAATAACCATTCATGATTTAATTGAGGACAACGAAGAAATCAATTTACTAACCGCCCCGCAAACAGATAACCTTCGCAATAACCCAAATTACCCAAGAATGTAACATTAAAAATCAGCACGCAAACGACACAGATTTGGAGGAGATATTCGCAGATCAGAAAATAGAATCTGATCCGCGATTGTCCTTAAAAAATCTACGTTATCTGTGTGCTGATTTCCACTACAATAGTGTGATTACTCTTTTGTTTTTGCGGCTTCTACGAAGGATTTTTTGAAGTTGTTTTTTGCGTCTACACCGCCGATATTTGGTGTGATGAATAAGGATGCTTCGGGAAGTATTGAGGTTTTGTTAAAGTCGAGTAGTTTCTTTATATTCTGTTTTTCAATCTCCTCCATTTGTGTACGTTTATCAAGATAATACGCATATTCTGCTCTTTGGTCATCATTCCAAATATTCGCTTCCGTATATGAACCACAATACGGCACCGCTAAATCAATCCAACACGCCAAAACCTCCATATCACGCGCCGACAACTTCACATCATGATGCCCTGCCTCCAAATTTGTAATCAACTTGCTCTTTGCCGACCCCGTATAATGATTTACAGAACCCGGTTTGTCAGGTGATGTTGGCGTACTCGGCTCTATCATCGGCGGTATTGATTGAACATTCAACCAATTCACAATCGCATTCGGTCGTCCCTTTTGAACAAGATTTATGTACGCCTCGCTGAAATCGCGTCCCGCTCGATTATATCTTTCTCCGACTTTTGGCTCATAACGTTTCTCAAGAAGACTAAACGGCGTATCCGAACCATCCGCAAGTTTTTGACCGTCGCCCTTATGGCAATTCACACAATTTTTATTCAAAATCGGTTGCACATCCAACGGGAAACTGAATCCGCGATTGCTCGCAACAAGTGGAACCGGCTTTTGGGGTGAACTCCGTAACGCAAGTTTTGAAAGAGGATTATTGCCGCCTTTGTTGAACGGTGTTTCATTTTTATTTTCATGGCAACCAATACACGAAAATAATTCGCCGGGTTGCAATGTTGACCAACTCCGCATTGTCTGAACGACCTTGCCCTTTTCATCCAGCATCTGGAGATAGAGCGGCGTTCTTGCCGGTACTTCAAAAAACGCGGAACCGTCTCTTTCTACCGGAACGTTACCGATAACTCGTTTAACGTCCCATGAGCCGTTATCGATTGCGATTGGCGTTGACACAACCGCACCGCCTGCCGGTCCGCCGTTACCGTTGCTGTGAATTCCCGCCGCCCGAAATTCCAATGCAACAACACGAATCGATTTAACTGTGCCGCGTTCAACACCTTTAAGACCGGGACCTTCGTAAATATCTTGAACGTAAAATTGTCCCGTCTCCTTCGCGTAGTCAACAGCAGAAGCCCGCAACGTCGGAATCGCCCGCGCAGCAAGCGGAATTTGTTGACAACTCGAAATCGACGAATCAAACGCCAACAATTCTCTGTTGCCGTCAACATCCACCAAATAAACACCAAACGGAATCGTGTAAGTGTTATTCTTAAAACCTTCCGGTTGATAGGTTACAAGAAAATGATTTTCGTCAATTGGATACGGATATTGGAATTGATCGCCGCTTTGACCATAATGATCAACCTTAACGGATTTAGTTTCTTGTCTCGGTGCAATCAATTGTACACCTTCGGCTTCTTGTGTACCTTTGCTTCGATCAATCAAAATCAACTTTCCGCGTTGGTGGGTGTGATGTCCGCTCGCAACCGCCACAACCTTTTGCGAACCCGGAATCATTCGGGCATGTAACACGGTCGTCGGAAACCATGAATTGTTGCCGTAAAATTCAGTCTGTGCAGTTCCGTCGTAATTCATTTGGAAGAGAGGTTGCGGATAAAGTTGACCGCGATCATTGTAATCCCATCGAGTGTAAAGAACCCATCCGTCTTCGGTTACGGTTGGATAATTTGTGTGAACTTGATCAAAACCAATTCGCCGCATAAAACGTCCGTCCTTGTCCATGAGATAAAAATTGCTAACCTCCGTCCACCAACAATCAACAATCTGCACGCAACGTGTTGACGTAAACAAAATATTACCGTTGGGCAAATAGCACGGCTCAATATCCGCAAACCCTGTTCCTTGCGTCAACTGCCGCGTGTTCTTTGACGCAACATCGTATTCGTAAAGATGAAAATCATCATCTTTGTCATTTTGCCGCATCGAAAACAATATTCTTTTCCCGTCAAACGACACATCTGGATCACGAAGAATACCCGTCTTTGCCTCATACAAAATATCTGACGTAACCGTTCCGTCTACATTGACTTTCATCAAACACAAAGCCGCACCAACTCGCCAATCGCGGTTATGTTTGGCTCTTTCCGGCATTTGGGCATCGGTAGCATTTTCGGTGTAAGCGTAATGACTGCCGCCCAAAACACAATGCTTTGTGTAAACAAGTTGCGGAAATTTTTGTGTCAAAATAGAAAGCCGTTTGACACGCCGAAAATTTGCCGCTTCCAAGTAAAGCGATTTCCATTGTGGATCGTTGCCCGTTAATTTTTGGTCTGATAATTTTTGGAATTTCGCGTTAAGTTTTTCCGCTTCGCTTTTAGCTCCAAGTTTTTCAATATCGGCAATCACTTTCGTCAATAATTTTGTTTCCACTTCATTTTTCTCCGCCGAAGTGAAACAAGCCGAAATATCCAATCCGACATCCTGATACAACCAGTCCGTATGCAACCTTTCAATCGGAAAGGCATCTTGCTGGGCAAAAATGTTATTTGCGACGGTCATCAAAAATAACGCCGTCATTGAAAGGACAATATTGATTGTCATCAAGTATCGCAATGATATTGGTCTTAATTGGTTTAATATTTTTCTCATTTTTCTGATTTTGGTTTAGGGTTTGCAAACTGTTCGCGGTCAAATTTTCGGCGACTGTTACACCGTAGCCGGTAAGGCGATAGGCTTCGCCCTTGAACAACCGCTTCACGTCGCTACGCTTGCCTAACGCTCTGCGTTGTAGGCTTACCGTAGCTTCGGGAATTTTAAAACAGCTTGAGTATATCGCCTATACCGACTTCGGTATAACTTTGATTCTCATTCAACTAGGATCGACAAATTTCAACCCATTCACGCAATTAAAATATGCCCAATTCTCGCCGAATCCAAAAAAACAATCCAGGCGGGTATTGTATCCACCGACAACAAACTACACAATACCCCTTTTTGCCCAACCTGCAATCTGTTTTTGTGATATTCGGTATAGCAACAATATTGCAATTGAGTAGAATAATGTTGTGTGAACTGCTATACTAAAGCTGTGTTAAAATTCCTGAAGCCGGACACGCAAGCGTAGCATCGCGAAGCGGCTGTTCAAGGGCGAAGCCTATCGCCTTACCGGCTACGGTATACTTTGTCCTTTTGAAAAAAAAATATCAGCACGCAGATAATACAGATTACTAAAGATGGTCGCGGATCGGATTTTTGGGTTCTCTGATCTTGCGAATATCTTTCCGAAATCTGCGTGCCGTGTCTTTGTCCACTGAATAAAAAATGTTACAAAAAAAAACGCGGATTGTCCGTATAGGTACGATTTCGATTGGTGGCGGCGAACCTGTTGCGGTTCAAAGTATGGCGGCAACTAAAACGGTTGATATTGAATCGACGGCGGCGGTTTGTCAACGTCTTGCGGATGCGGGTGCGACGATTGTTAGGATTGCGGTTGATTCAAAGGCGGACGCGGATGCGTTGCGTGAGATTCGGAAGCGGACAACAGCAAACTTGTCGGTTGATTTGCAAGAAAATTATAAGTTAGCCGAATTGGTTGCTCCGTATGTTGACAAGATCAGATACAACCCCGGACATTTACATCATTTTGAACCGCAAACGGCTTGGCAAGAAAAAGTGAAATTCATTATTCGAGTTGCACGGGAAAACGATTGTGCGGTTAGAGTGGGGGTGAATTGCGGGAGTCTTGATCCGAACTTATTAGTTGATGCGGAGTCGGGCAAGAATATTGATTTGATGATACGCAGTGCGGTTGAGCATTCTGAATTTATTGATACGTTGAATTTCGCGAGGTATTGTGTGTCAATTAAATCGTCTGATCCCGCAACAGTTACGGCGGCAAACAAGCGTTTTTCTGTGATTTGTCCTGATGTTCCGTTGCATCTTGGTGTAACGGAGGCGGGTCTTTTGCCGGAGGGGTTAATTAAATCGCGGGCGGCGATTGAGCCGCTTCTTGCTGAAGGGATTGGCGACACGTTGCGAGTTTCCTTGACGGTATCGAATGATCGAAAAGAGGAGGAGATAATTGCGGGCAAACTTATTTTGGAGAACGTCAAAAATGGTACGATACATTCGGGAATTTGGCAACGTGCGGCGTTGAATATTATAAGTTGTCCGAGTTGTGCGCGGGTTGAGAATGATCGTTTTGTTGCGTTGGCGGAGAGGATTTATGACAGGACACGTGTGATCAAAGATTATCCGGTAACGATAGCGGTAATGGGTTGCCGAGTCAACGGACCGGGCGAAACAGACAATGCGGATTTCGGCGTGTGGTGCGGCATCAAATCAGTAAACTTAAAGCAAAAAGGAAAAATTATCGGCACTTTTTCATACGAAGAAATAGTGCCGAAATTACTGGAAATAATCGAAGAAAATCACAAATAATAAAAAATCCAGCGAGTGTCGTGGAATTTCTAAAGCAAAAGGTACTACCCCTAACTTGAGGGCATTAATGGTAATTTTATTTCATGGCAATGTTTTATTCGAATTCGGTCGATTTCTTTCGACTGAAAATCGACCGAATTAAAAATTATACCCAAGCTGTTTTAAACTGAACGCGCAAGCGCAGCATCGCGGGACGGCTGTTCAAGGGCGAAGCATATCGCCCATTCTGGCTACGGTATAAAAATTCCCATCAGTCATTCTTTTTTTTCCAATTTAGCCCGATGGTCAACCAGCCGCCTGTGGATTTTGCGAAGACTGGTACTAATTCGCCGCTGCCTTGCCAACCCTTCCATTTCAATCCGAACGGTTTGAGTTCTACGCGTTTTGGTACTGTTCCTAAACGGCGTAGCACGACTGTTCTGATTGTTTGTTCTCTTGCTGTAACGTGTTCTTTACCTCGCGGCATTGCGTCGGGGTCTTTGGATTGCTCAAGGACGACGATGTTATTACCGTCGGTTGTTTGTTCAATCTTTACCTTGTAACTCAACGTAATATCGAGTCCGGGATGTCTTGAACCATTTTGGGTAAATCCATTTATTCGGACAACTATTTTGACAATATCTTCCTCAAACGTTATCGCAACCGGTGCTTTGCCCGCAAACGTTATCGCAATCGGTTCTTGTCCTTCTTTGCGTTCAAAAATTTGGCGCAGCGACTCGAGTTCACTTCCTAATTGTTCGCTTAAATTCGAATTAGATTCATCGAAATTCTTACCTGCCAACGCAAACGCTGCTACGTTATTTGGCAATGATTGATGTAATTGAACGTACACGTCGTAATTATTTTCAATTTCGGGCGCGTTTATTGGGCTGCTTGGTTGAAATGTTGTTCCGACGAGTGCATATCCGTTTATTTTGCCAGACAAATTTTTATTCGCGTTAGCAGCGGAACTTGAAAGATCAAATTCAGGCAGCAAACCAAATTTTTTCAACGGACGGCGAAAACTTTTTTGGTATTGTTCATTCGCGTCAAAAATTTCCGCGTCAACAATTGCGTCTATTTGATCGTTCAACCTCGCCTCCGCCCGCAATTCCGCCTCTGCCAACGAATCTTCTCGTTGATTTTCCACTTGCCGTTTTGCAATACAACGCACCAACGCTCCGGCATTAACACGAACATTGTAAATATCCGCTTTTAAATCCGCGTCGGAAGTTGCGGGAAAAGCCGTAATTTTATCGGGCGAAAGTATTACTCGTTTCTTGCCGGAAAGAGTACCTGTTGTATTTGTATTTAGAGTTACAGGCGGATGATAACCTGTTGTTTTCGTTTCCATTTCGGCATCGATAATTATGTCTATTGCCGCGCCTTTTGTTCGTGTGGCAACTTCCGAATGACTTGTTCCTGTCATGCTGCCGGAGCCGACAATTTTTGTTCCTTGAATTGTTTCATTGACATCAATATCACGCTCAAGCTCACGGCTAAAACCGCTTGCCATAAATTGATCGTTGACTGAAAACCGGATATTAGGCACAGAAATTTTCTTGCGGGCAAGAGTAACAATTTGCGCCGCGCGGGGATCAAAAAGGCTTATGTCGTTGTACCAAACGATAATATCATTTAATGTTGCGCCGTCGATTGACGAAGCTGTTTTGAGGTAATCACGCAAAACAACCTCAAAACGATCACTAACAGTTGCGAGTTGCGTATTATACTCTTTGCCAAGTTCCAAAAGTCCATGCATCGTTTGATAACGCCGCAACTCATTACGTACCCCGTTGAAAATCTCCCAACGCAAACCGATTTTATCCTTATTAAAATTATTCCACATATCTTGAATTATTTTAATATCGGGCAATTCCGTACCGGTAAGAATTGATTTAAGTCCGTCGAGTTGTAGTTCCTCACGCCAAGAATCCGCCGCTTCGTGATTGGTATCGTTGGCGAGGATTTTGATCAATTTATTGCATTCGTTGAGCAATAATTTTTTGCAACGAATCAAATCCGAGCTTTTCGGCTCAATCGGATTTGATTTAATTTTCGCCATTACCGTGTCAAAATCAATTTGACTTGTTTGACGGCTGATCGGGTTGACGTGCCGCCAACGCGAAAATTTACCGGCTTGGACAACATCTTGCGAAACGACGAGTATCGTTCCACAAAATGTCAAAAGAAAAAACAGAGGTGAAACAAAACACAGTGAATTTTTAATCGTATTTTTCATCGTTAAATTTGGTTAAGGTGAAAATTTTTTGAATTAGTGTGTCAAGCGACCTTCGCCCAACCAAAATCACAATTCAAATTACAATAAACTAAAGCAAACTCAAAAGCTGTTTTAAAAGTCAAAACGCAGGATATTTATACTGAAGCTGTTTTAAAATTCCTGAAGCTGGACACGCAAGCGCAACAACGTGAAGCGGTTGTTCTGGGGCGAAGCCTATCGCCCTACCGGCTACGGTATAATCACAAAAACACAAAGCAGTTGCTCATGGATAACTACACCGGTTACAGCACATCGTCCCCATTTTCCTTTATGTTCCTCACGTCCCTGTTCTCCCAAAACGCGAACAGCCGGTTTTGACTTGTGGGGGGACTTTACAGGTTGGTGGGGATGGCATATTATATCCGGCAGATATTGCATAATCGTTAAAGTTTAACATTTTTATTATCTTTGCAAAGTACTTTTGTGCAAGTTACGGCTTTGGTTTTCAACTTTGATTTTTTTGAATGGATGGTACGTCTGTTTTTCAAGAGGAGTTGTTCTTGATGGCAAGGCAACGTGATTGGTTCGCATTTTTTGTTGTCTTTGGAACAAATAATTTTTTATGCCGTTTGGCGGTGTGATTATTTGTTGCGCAATTGTTTTGCGGATGGACAATGGAATTTGCGAAATAATATACTGCGAGTGCTGCAATTATTCGGTTCAAAATTGTAAATGCCTGCTTTACGATAGTTAAGCGTACAACAGTTGCCGAGATTTCTAGTGCGGACAGTTTAAACTTTTTTAAATCTCAACGGAGGTTAAAGATGATCGGAAAATTAAAGATGAACGACAGCAACACAAATGTTAAATCTGATTTGGTTGTCGAGGCGACTGTTGCGAGTGATCGCAACTGCAAAATCAATTTCGCTAAAGCATCCTTTAAAAGGTGTAAATGTATATCCTGTAACATGGTCGCCGGTTCTTTTGATCCGGCTGCCATGTTTGGCAAATTGTTGACTGGCGTTTTGTCGTATCTAGTACGGCAACTTGCCCAGCGCGTCATTTATACCAAAGTACAGATGCAACATTATTGCACATTGTATTGGTTGTGCAAACGGGGGGGGATATACGGGGGAAAAATCTTGATGATTTTTCGGAAGTTGTTCTCGAACCCATTTAGGTTGGCTTTGGTGTATGTTTTGTTGTCGGTGTCCTTTTTATCGGGGCAATTGGGCGGCAATCTTTTTGCGAGTGAGCGTAGTTGGTTTGAGGATTTTGACGTGGCAATGCATGTTGCTCGAACATCGGGTCGAAATTTATTGATTTATTTTTCGGCGGAAGGCAACGGCAACAGCGGCGATTCGGCGCAAGTTGCGAACAGTGGTTTGGGCGTGAGTGGTGTTGTGAAGTCGTCTCGTAATCGCAATCAAGTTAATCAATCGGGGATGTTGCCGTATGTTTGTGATGAGTTTGAGCGGAATGTTTTTGAGTCGGACGCGATGGCGAAGGTGAAGGAGCAATTTGTGGTTTTGAAGTTGTCGGTTGATGCGAAGGTGTTGGGTGATGGTGGGCGTGAGGTTTCTGTTCTTGAGTTACCGATGTTCAAGGAGATGGTCAAACTTCCCGGTCTTGCGATAGTTGATTTTGCGGATTATGACGAGGCGTATTATGGTGAAGTTATTGGGGTTTTACCTTTTATCAATTTCACTGCGCCGAATCAATTTCAGACGACGACGTTTTTAACGATTCCGTCGTGCAAGTTGACGCAAAGGACATTAACGTATGCGGTCAAAATTCATCCAGATCGTCCGCTTAGTGCTGATGGTGAGATTGACCAGACATTGATGACGGAGGCGACGGATCATGCAGCGTATCAAGCCAAAAACCGTGTGCTTGGACATCAGAATTTTTCTGCGAGGTCGAGCAGGGTTCGTGCGATTTTGGGCGAGGGAATTTCGGAAGTTTGTGCGCAAAGTGGTTTGTACAACGGGCATTTTGAGGCGGCGTTAGCGTGTGTACGTGGTTGGCGTGGTTCGCCGGCTCATTGGCGAAGTGTTAGGGCAAAACAAAAATATTTCGCCTACGACATGGTTCAAAGTTCAAACGGACTCTGGTACGCCACAGGATTATTCGTCGGTCAATAAAGATCGTTTGTGGATTACACAGTTAGCCAGTATGGGCGAAGCCTACCGCCCATATCGCCTACGAACAGTTTTGGGGAACACAAAAAACGATAGGGATGGAGTAATCATTTACTCAATATTTACATGTTCCTATCGTCATTTATGTCTCTTTTGTCGCTTTAAAAATCATCTATTGGGAATTTCTAAAACCTAGTTTTTTGTAAACAGCGACATCGAAATTTGGCGGTCGAATATTTTCCGTAGCCCCGTATGAGGCGTGATGTGCATAACCGGCGGTGTAGCGCAGCGCAACCGCCGGATCGGATGTCCCAAAACACAAAGCCCGCAGGGGCGAGATTATAAAGTTGATGATCGGTTACAAGTAACTGACGATCCTGTCCCGTTAGGGACAATATGTTGGTAGAAAATAATGTCAAAAATATTCCGCGTCCCGTATTGGACGCAATGTGATTGCAATTAAGCCGTTTGAAAAGTTCTCGCATTCCGTCCCTAACGGGACGGAGAAGTATTGAAAAGTTGAGATCATTATTGTACACTTATTGAAGATGTATTGCATCGGTATTTCTCACGGAGTTTTTTGGAAGTTCCTGTTAGTCAGAATTGAGGGGGGGAGAGTTAAAATGTTGGCAAGATTTTTTGTTTATGAAAGAGTTATTTTTTTCAGGTTTTGTTTTTTGGGCTATTATTCTCGGTATCGGCAGTTTGTGAAGATGCTGTACCTGAGATTAGATTGGTCTAACCCAATGTACTCAAAATTGAATGAAAACCAATGCAAGTTGTTAAAAGAATATAGAGACCGCTTGAGTATAACAGAAATAAATTGCACAACAGACAAAAGAATTGAAGAGATAAGAAATGAATATCAACATTTTGTCAAAGGCAAAATTCCACACATTAAACGCAACATTTCTACAAACAGAAATCCAGATACAAAGGCTGAATATCCTGCTACGGAATATGAAATAACAAAAGTTCTTTCTGGTACTGTCCTGTTGCAAGAATTTGATGCTTCCCAATTTTTGCCCCTGAAACGACCGCAGGTACACCGAAGCCGTATAGGCGATAGGCTTGCCCTTGAATAACCGTTTCACGTTGTTGCGTTTGCCTAACGCTTTGCGTTGCAGGTTTACCGCAACTTCTTCGGGAATTTTAAAGTAGCTTGAGCATAATACCTTTTAAAATCAGCACGCAGATGACACAGATTCTCTAAAGATAATCGCAGATTAGATTCTATTTTCCGATCTTGCGAACATCTACTCCAAATCTGCGTCGTCTGCGTGCTGATCTTTTAAAATGGTTTTTGGGAATTTCCTAAAATCATTTTGTTGTGGACGGTAGGGGCAACTCTTGCGGTTGCCCGTGTGAGATTAATTCCCGCATCGGGGCGACCGCAAGGGTACGCCTCTACAATTTCAAAATTTCCACAACCGAATACGTAAACACAACAACATTAAATGGTTGTTAAAGACGGTATACCGAAGCCGGTATCGGCGATAGGCTTCGCCACCGAACAACCGCTTCACGTTGTTGCGCTTCCGTAATCAGCTCCATGAATTTTAAAACAGCTTGAGTATGTAATTTCATGGGTTGGTCAACAATTGGTATTGTTCTATGACTTGTGTATTTCCTGAGTTCACTTTTGTGCAATTCGTGGTTATTTGTGGGGCGTTTTGGGTGATGAATAGGTTGGCGACGGATTTTTTGCGTTCGTTCCTTTCTGCTTGCCCCAATAAATAATGCCCAATCAATACCGATACAGCCGCATCCACTAAATTTCTTGCCGCAAGCTCAATATAATTTCCGCCGCGTGATTTGGCGAATTCTACAGATGATTGAATTTCTGTACGTTTATTGATCAGGATGGATTTTAATTCGGTCAATTTATCGTCGGCAAATTCTTTTTGCTCAAATTGCGTTATGTGATCAAAGTAAACACCGCTCGTAATTCCTCGAATTGCGGCGATGATTTGCAATTGGCTTGTTCCTTCGTATATTGATGTGATTCTTGCGTCTCTCAAGTAACGCTCTGCGGCATAATCCCGCAAGAAACCACTGCCGCCAAGCACTTGGACAGTATCATTCGTAATCGCAATCGCACTTTCCGCGCAATAATATTTGCTCATTGGCGTCAAGATGGCATTTAATCGCTTGAGTGTTCTGCTTCGTTGTTTAAATTCTTTCTTTTCTGTTTCGGCAAGAGTGTCGGCATTGCGTTCAAGCAAGCGGTTTGTGTTATTTTCAATGTCACACACTCTAGCGGTTTCGTAAGTCAATGCTCGCATTGCTTCGATCCGCACGCTCATATTCGCAACCATTTCCGCCACGGGCGCAAGCCGTTCAATTGCCCCTCCGAATTGTTCACGGCTGTGCGCGTATTCGCGGGCAAGACGATACGCCGATTCAGCTACTCCCAACGATTGAGCCGCTATTCCAAGACGCGCACCATTCATCAACGCCATCACGTAGGTAATCAACCCGCGTTGCCGTTCTCCAATCAAACGCGCTGGCGTATTGTTGAAAACCAACTCGCAAGTCGGACTGCCATGAATGCCAAGTTTATGCTCAAGACAACGAACCTTCACCGCCGACGAACGCTCGGCAATAAATAAACTCAACCCGCGACCATCTTTGATCTCATGTTCACTTCTCGCCAACACCAACAACACTTCTCCGCAACCATTGGTAATAAATCGTTTCACTCCATTTAAAACCCAACTTCCATCATCTTTTTGATCGGCGCGTAATTGCACGGCTTGCAAGTCGCTTCCCGCATCCGGTTCAGTCAGAACCATTGCTCCCGTAACTTTGCCCAACGCGAATTTCGGCAACACTTCATCTTTTATCTCGTCAGACGCAAACGCATAAATTGTGTCCGCAATCCCTTGCAATCCGAACATATTCATAAAAGAGCAATCGCCGCGAGAAACAATTTCGGTTGCAATTGTGTAAATTAGGATTGGGCAATTGAGACCGCCGTACTTGCGCGGAATGGTGAAACCGAGCATATCGGCTTGGGCAAGACGGTCAAGATTTTGTTGTACCAAAGGGTGCAATGTTACAGTACCGTCAGGATTATGTTTATTGCCTTCCGCGTCAACTTGCGTCGAATTTGGGGCAATCGTTTCCGCAGAGATTTCGCCAATAACCTCAAGAATTTTGCGGTAATTGTCAACCATATCATCAATATTGTCTGGCAAGTAATCCGCATCACCGTTAGGCGTATTCCGCTCCTGCAATTCCGCAAGCTCACGAATATCAAAATAGTCAAAAAGAAAACGTATGTCCTTATTGTCAAGAAAAAAATTAGGCATTGTTATTTTAAATCAAAATTTATATTCAAATGTGTTTGAAAAATCGCGATAAAAAACGCACCACGGATCTCATGCAAACGGCAAACAATATAAACAGCAAACCACAAATTAAAACCCCCCCCCCACAATTGGTCTCAACTAAACTTTAAAGCACAAAAACAAAGGGGAAATTTTTAATGAAGGAGGAATTTTTAATCCGAAGTTCCAGTGTCTGTTTTTTGTTAATTCATTGTTTCAGTTTGTGTTATAGATATTTGAACTGATTAAAACTGCCTACGTTGTTGTTATTGTGGGGGTATTTAGAGCGGTGGACTTAAAAAACTGTACAGTTAAATAAGGTTGATTATTTACTCATGTTACGCATTTCGTGTTTACCATTAAGAAATTTAGGTATCGTCGAGTAATGAATGTACCATTAACAATCAATACACATTTTTATTTTATTGTTTTTTGTGAAATTTGTGAAAAGATATTTTCTGGTATTGCCTTATTGTGCTATCTTTAGAAAGATGATTGCGGAATTACATAAACCTGATAAAATGCACATTCAAGGGTGGATGTTGCCCCGAAATTTAAGGTAGGGCGATAGGCTTCGCCCTTGAGCAACCGCTTGACGTTGTTGTGTTTGCGTGTTCAGCTTCGGGAATTTCAAAACAGCTTGAGTACAACCAAGCAGGAACAGGATTTTTTATCATGGAAGAACGATTAGATTTATACACGGATTATTTA
>JAIRWK010000279.1 GCA_031268995.1 Planctomycetaceae bacterium | reverse complement strand
TCTCGCCTGAATAATTCAGTATCAACAAGAGCATTTTTGACGACATCATCAAATATACTGAAGCTACTTTAAATTTCGCAAAGCTGGTTACGAAATAGCAACAACGTGAAGCGGTTGTTTAAGGGCGATACCCGCCATTCGTACTGGCTTCGGCATATTTTTTTAGACTACTCAATATCATCTACTTCCGGTTCAGGTTCTTTGGGTTTATCCTCGTCTCTAGGCAATGAAACCATATTTCCTTTGTACCGCTCATATTTTAACGGCGGTGTTGCCATAATTAATTTCTTGTCCGCTTCACAAAACTGACCTAATGGAAATTCGCAAGATGTTCTAGAACCATCTCGTCGCCACTCTAGACTTACCGTACCGTCCCTGTAACTTGATGCAGTATAACCTAGATTTACCTCGTTCACGCGAACAAACTTAATCGGGCGTTTATCCCACTCCACAAACCGCATTTTCTCCCCGTTAAACATCGGTTTACCGCTCCTATCATGCCAGACACGCCATTTAGCTTCTTCGACTCTTTCTTTTTCTGCCATCTCCAATCCCCATTTTTCCCATTTAGCATTGTTTTCTAAAGCCAGTTTCCACGATTCGGGCATTTTCGTTACCCCACGCGGCAAGACAGGGGTTTTCGTTCCCTTATAGAGAATTCGTCCTGATAACCAACGAGCATCAATATCTAATATTGTAGGATTGTTAAATACGACTATTTGTTTGGGAAATTTTCCATGGACAAGAATTAAACAAATTGCATCTTTTGAAATTAGACCAACAAGTTGTTTACGCCATTGATCAGGATCTGTAGGAAAAGGAAAGTTACTTGTTATTTTTTCAAAATTCGGAATGTTTGAAAAAACATCTCCTTCATGCAATTCTGAAGGAAAATTAAATTGTTTCTGCAATTCATCAGGATCGCAACCAATTTTTGTAACTTTTGCCAGAACTTCGGCACATCTCTTTCCTGAAATTCCTTTGTTAAGGACAAAATCTTTGGGAGTTATGAACAATAACATTCCATTGTAAGATTCTAATTTCCGTAATTGAATATCATCAACTTTCCATTCCCAATAAAGCATATCACTCAACACTAAACTCTTTGCTAAATAATATCGTTTCGGATTTAGTGTTTCGGGATCAGAACGGTATTGGGGAACAAGATACACGTTATCCCAATTGAGAAATTGAACGTAAGGTGCCATCATCATGTCAGTGAACAAATCCATATTGTCAGGATTAATTGGTAGTTCATTACAAGCCCGCCTCAAAGTAACATAACGGGTTTTTTCAAACTCAAAATGATCGCCGAACATTTTTTTGTAATATTTACTCGCGTTTTCTGTAACATTGCCATTTATGTCAATACCTAGTTCCTGGTTTGCCTCTAATTGCATTTTTACGTAAGGATCGGCAGGATTGAGGTCATTGCCGTCTGATGTTTGAATTGAAAATAACACGCAAAACGAAACTATAACCAACGTGAAAAATTTCTCGTACATCATATAAATTCTCCTTGAAAATACGAAATGTTATACCGTAGCCGGTAGGGCGATAGGTTTCGCCCTCGAACAACCGCTTCACGTTGTTACGCTTGCGTGTTCAGCTTCAGGAATTTTAAAGTAGCTTAAGTATATTAGGTTGTAAATTGAGATTTACAGTTTTTAAAACAACCCTCTACATCTGAAATTTTAGGTCTATTATACCGTAGGCTTCGCCCTTGAACAACCGCTTCACGTTGTTGTGATTTTGTGTCCAACTTTTGTGAATATTAAAACAGCTTTGGTACAAAATCTGAATTTTCGATAGCCGACGGTGATTTTTTACGAAATTTAAGGTGTCGGAGTGTAATTGTAATCAACGACACGATCTTGCAACATGTAAATATCATATTCTTCTCTGGTAGTGGGATTTATTTTTCTTACCTTTTTCCAAAATTGCCATTCAAGAGTTGTCATGTGTTTGGTAATAACATATTTTCGCTCATTTTCAGAATACAAAAATTTAAATCCGCCCGGATTATAATAAATTGTATTTGTATTCGTATCTTTCAAATGAATGACAGCCTCGTAGTTATTGGAAGTTGCATTGGGACCCGTTCCAGAATAAAAAACCAAGCTGGCATTATGGTTTGGTCCAAATGTTGCCAGTTTAACAGCTATTTCATCGGCTTTAGTCGCATTTGTTGCTTGCAGCGCACCACCTTGTGGAAAAGCTGGTTCATGTGCCAATTGGTTATTAGTCCCCACTCTAACCCAACCAAAACTTCCTTCAATTGGAGTCTCTGGACGCTTGGGTTCCGCCCCTAATGCATAAGTTGCAATATAAGTTTGTACTCCGGCAGTAACCGGCAATCCTGATGCCTTTATAATCTTTTGAAAAAATTCTGAATGAGAAATGCAATCAATTCCGTCTTCATCAAGTCGATTCCAATTACGGGCTACACCAGCATTGACATCAGTGATATTTTTCCCTATATTAAAGTTTACCACACCATTCTTATTGAGCATATCTTGCAAAATCTGTTTCGTATCAGTCTTGGTTTGATCACTAAAGACATTTCCTACAGCTACATCCATCCGTGCTTTATTGATTTCTGTTTGCGGCGTACCAAATGTCCAATAAACCTTTTGATTGAGTGGTATTGTACATATTTCTGCATTACTTGCTTCATGCCGTAAAACCAAATCTGGTTTAAGAATTTTATATCCAATTGTATTATTGTTATTTGTATCTTCAAAGGGGTAATCGGAAGTATTTCCCTCTGTGGGTGGAGTCAATGACGGATTAGTATTGTTTGGTCTTGAAGCACCAAAATAAATCTTTCCTTTAACCGTAGCTCCAAAATTTTTTATTGTTACAGAGTATTTAAGTTTTACATTGGGAGTTACATTGCCCCATGTGTGAGTAATCGGTTCTGATATAACTTTATCATATTCGGCAGGTTTAATCTCTACAAGTTGTCCATTTTCTCTCTTGTAATCGCACTTAATAGTAGACTTGTTTAAGAACTTTAAAGATGCTATAATAGAGGTCATGGAAACTAAAAATAAGACGGGCGATGCCCAAACGGTTCTTTTTAAACGGTTACACGGAGTAAGCCCCGACACG
>JAIRWK010000261.1 GCA_031268995.1 Planctomycetaceae bacterium | reverse complement strand
TCAAACGCGGCAACATCATCAGTAATATATTTCATCGCCTCTGTGCTGCGAATATTTTTTGTCGTGTCAACAACAATCACCGAGCCGAGTGCGTTGTTAATCCAATGCGATGCACCAAGCATTACGATTTTGTTTGGTTCGTTTGGAATAGCGCGGGCTTGGATTTTGGTTTCGGGAAATGTGATTGTGTTACCGTAAACTTCGGCGGTACCGGAACCGTCAGGATTCATGCTCCAAATTGATTTGCAATTGCCCGCCGCTTTGTCAACATATTCCCAACGATGATAGAGAATACGTCCGTCGTTATGAACTGTTGGAGTTGCTTCGCTTAGCGGGCTGTAGGTTAGTTGTTTAATGTCAGAACCGTCGGCGTTCATGCGGAAAATATTTTTGACTGTTAAATTATCGCCGGCATCGCAAAGCACACTGAATTGACAACGTGTTGAAGCAAATACAATCCTACCGTCAGGAAGATAACACGGATCAACATCGTCCGTGCCGTGATGATATTCGGCATGATATTTTTTGATCAATTCGCTTTCGTTGGGCAACGGGAATGTCAATTGCCGCAATCCCGTTCCGTCAACATTGACCTCATAAATCCTGTAACCTTCGCCGTTGCCCTTTTTCAAATCGAACACAATTTTCTTCGCGTCAAAAGACAAATCGAACCAGCCTACAACGCCGTTGCGGGTAAGTTCAGGAACGATTTCGCGAATTTTTTCGGTTTTCAAATTAACCGCGCAGATGCCGCCGCCCGGTGCCCATTTGCTGTTTACGTGATCTGTGTAAACGTGATTTGAAGTGTAAGTAAAACGGCGAATAAACAACAACTCGTCAATTCCGCGATCAACTAATTTTTTTGCCGCTTCGGGGTTGAGAGCGAATTCAACTTCGTTAGCAGGCGGGGCAATTGGCGGTTGGGATTTCGGCTGTTTGGGATAATTTTTGCTGTATTCGTCAACGGACGGAAAAGCAGTTGGCGTATTACGAACCTGAAACACAACCGAACCGCGAGCGGAGCCATTGTCAAGACCAACTTTAGTCTCGAATGATTTATATTTGCCACCGAGCTTGAAGTGAATTATTGACGGCGCGTGAGCAAAAAATCCAAACTTAAACGTTTCGCCGGAAATCGACAACGGCGATCCAGTGTGATTTCTATCAACATATAATTCACCCCATCCGACGCGGAAAGAAGCGGGTTGCAGTGTTGTCAATTTGACAACTTTACCTTCAGCGTCGTACAACACGGGTTCTGCCCATATTGCCTGATCGCTGTCGTAGGAATCTTTACCGTATTCGGCAACAAGGTAAAGGTCGGTTGCCCCGTTGAGATCAACTTTAAGCGTTTGAGGTTTAGTTGCGGGGACAACTAACTTTGTTACAACCGGTTCAAATGAAACCTTCTGTTCAGCAGCTGTTGCCGATCCAAAGCAAAGGCAAAATGTCGTCAAAGTTAAAAAAATTCGTCGCATAACTTATCTCTCCAATTTTTTTGTTTAAGGTTAGTCCATCCACAATCGGTTCAATGACTACAAAATGGATGGTTTTGATTGTTCGCACCGTAATTTTCGGTAATTCAAAAACGTGAAGCCCACTTTCCACTGAGCAAACACGCAGTATACTGAAGCTACTTTAAAATTCCTGAAGCTGAACACGCAAGCGCGACAACGTGAAGCGGTTGTTCAAGGGCGAAGCCTATCGCCCTACTGGCTACGGTATATCCGCCAAAACTCAAAGTACAAACAGCGTAAATATATTTTCGGAATATCATCGCTTTTGTCAATAGTATATATGGCAACTCATGGAATAGATGGCGAATAGGACAAAATTTTTCAAAGTTTTCAAAAAAACCGCGTCGCAAAGAATCGTTTCATATACCGAAGCCGGCATGGGCGGTAGGCTTCGTCCTTGAACAACCGCTTCGCGATGCTACGCTTGCGTGTCAAGCTCCATGAATCCTAAAGTAGCTTGGTATAATCAAATGGGATTTTTAAAAAATTGATTTTATTCGAATTCGGTCGATTTCTATCCGACTGAAAATCGACCGAATTTGAAATAATTTGTTTTTGGAAAATTATTTTTGGGCGATGTCTTACGATAATCTTTTCCAAGTTGTAGCTGCTTCGTAGCCGACGGTAGTTTCTTGACCATGACCCGAATAAACAACTGTATCAGACGGCAACGTTAAAAATTTTGTCTTAACGGAATTGAATAATTCTTCTGTATTGCCGTCGGGAAAATCTGTGCGTCCGTAGCTATTGCGGAAAATCAGATCGCCTGCAAAAACTATTTGCGTCGGTTTTGAACGAATCACATAAATAACATGACCAATACTATGACCGGGAACATGACGAACATTGACCTCAATTCCTGCAACTTGCAACACATCACCATCCGACAACAAAACATCCGCCGACGGAACAACAAGCCGATAACCAAATAACGCCGAAAGATTCAATTGAGGTTCCGTCAATTTGTCCGCGTCAAATTCTCCGATATAAATTTTGCAATTCGGTTTGTCCGTTTTTATTTTTGCAATTCCCGCAATATGATCAGCATGACCATGCGTTACCAAAACCGCAACCGGCTCAAGATGCTCCAACCGCAAAAACTCAAGAACCAAATGCGAATCAAAACCCGGATCGACAATAAAACACTCACGAACACCGCCTTCTTTGTTACTTTGCTTCAAATAGACAATATAGGTATTTTCTTCGAATTGAATTGATACTATTGATTTGATAAAAATTTCCGAATATTTCATAAATTGGTCTCCTACAGTTTGAGAAAAAATGTTAAAATCTCCCGCTTGAGTCTCTTTTGTCAGAAGTTCGTCGGCGAACTACGTACCAAATTGCTTATTTTGTGAATTACGGGACGTGATTGGGCGATAAAAAACTTGACCGACATGCGGCATGGCATTTTTGGTGTCTGCGTTGCTCTCAGCAATAAGTGTGGGATTATACAAGTTTCGGTTTAGTTGTACAGTTGCTGGATTGGGGTTGAAGCATGATATACCGTAGCCGGTAGGGCGATAGGCTTCGCCCTTGAACAACCGCTTCACGTTGTTGCGCTTCCGTAATCAGTTCCATGAATTTTAAAACAGCTTTAGTATATCAGACTTGTTGTCTGTAGCGGCTTCAGTGTATGCGGCGTTTTGGTTGCAAGTTGGCGAGGAATGGGATAGGAAAATTAAAATTTTATTTATTAGGTGTGTGTACTGCGTGTGCTGAAATTTCGTTATTTCAAAAGCGTGAAAGCCTGATTTCTAGTTGATGATTAGGCGATTGTTACCGAAATTTCAAGTGTAATCAGTTCAAGGCAACCTAAAGGGGAAAGTTAAATGAGAAAAGGAAGAATAGTTTCGTTTTTGTTGGGTATTGTGGTAGTGTCTTCCGGTTTTTTTGCCGGTGCAGATTACATTTTATCGCAAACTGTAACGCCAAAACAACCGCAACCGTTGTCCAAACCTGAAAAGAAGGATATTGTTGTTGTCTCCAAAATTGATTATCCGGTTGGTCATCCGCTTGTACCGGTGATACAGTGGGCTGAAAGAGAACGTCCGAAAATTGCGCAGTTAGTTGACTACTCCGCAATTGTAACTAAACAAGAATGCGTCAACGGTACCGTCCAAGAAGCTCAAGTCATGGAAGTCAAAATCAGACATAAACCATTCAGCGTTTACGTCAAATTCCTCTACCCCAAATCAATGGTAGGTCAAGAGGCTATCTATTGGGAAGGAAAAAATGACAACAAGATTGTCGCTCATGGTGTTGGTGTACAAAAAACGTTTGGGACGTTGCGTCTTGAGCCGAAGGGAATGATTGCGATGCGCGGCAACAAATATCCTGTAACCGAAATAGGCATTTTGAATCTTACGGACAAATTGCTTGAGGTTGGCAGAAAGGATTCGAAATTCGGCGAATGCGAAGTAAATTACTCGGAGGGTGTAAAAATCGACGGACGTAATTGCACAATGATTCAGGTAACACATCCAACTCCAAGAAGCAATTTTATTTTCAATATTGCGAGAATATTTATTGACAAGGAATTGGACATGCCGATTCGTTACGAGTCGTATGATTGGCCCAAAAAAGAAGGTTCAAAAGTAACATTGATCGAGGCTTATACTTATCAACAACTAAAACTTAATGTCGGCTTTACCGATCTTGATTTCGATCACAAGAATCCATCATACGGTTATACGGGTGAATAAATAATTTTTAAGAACTCCCGTTACTCATTGAATGGTGAACACCACGAAGGCGAAGAAGGATATATAAAAAACCTTCTTCGCCTTTTTTGCATTCGTGGTGTTTTAAATAATGGCGGGTTGGCGTGTTCTCTATTGCGTTTGGAAATTTGTTTTATAAAATACTCAGCAAGTGTTTGACGTTGTAACTTGGGATTTTTCGCTTGTTGCAATGTTTATTTGTTTGTGATTTGTCGGACTCGTTTCGGTATAAGTTTCCGATGCGATGTTTAAACAGGAAGATCATTCGTATTCAACCCATACGCGATACGGAATCTAATTTAAACTCACGGTAGTTTACGAAATGATTACAAAAAGAGAAAGGAAAAGAAATGAACAGACGAGATTTGTTGACTAGTGTACTTGGCGGTACAGTTTTAGCTGCTACGGCGTTTGAGGCGGAACTTTTTGCTCAAGAAATACCGCTTCGGCGTACCCGTTCCCAGAGGCGAACGCTTAAAAAATATCCCAATGAACATTTTTACAAAGCAGACGGTAGCTTCAACCTAAAAGCAGCACAAGATGCGTATGTTGAGTTGTTTAGATTTCATGGTTATTCGTTGCCGGATGTTGTGAAGGACGAGCGGTTTTGGGCGGTGGATTTTGGTTTGGGTGATTTTGCTAGTGTCGGCATGGGCGGTATTTTTTGGCTGAATGACAAGGAACATGGTTATTTCGGTCATGAAATTTATCTGTTGCCCTTCCAGATGATACCCGAACATGCTCATGTTGAAGCTGAAGGCAAACCTGCGAAACATGAATACTGGCAAGTACGGCACGGCAGCATTTACAATTTCGGGAAAGGCGGTTCCAAAGATAATTTGGACAAGTTGCCGGTAAAATTGCCGAAATCACAATTGGATGCCAACGCAATTACAGCTTTCAATTGCGTAGAACTCAAAGCCGGTACGGGCAAAGGAAGTGAAGCTGTGTTGAGCGGAATTGGCGATTTCCATTTCATGTTGGCTGGAGAGAACGGCGCAATCGTTACCGAGTACGCCTCATTCCATTCAAACGAAGGACTAAAATTCCAAAACAAAAAAGCTAAACTGTAAAAAAATCATAATCATTCACCAACAAAAATATTTGGCGAACGGTTATTGGTTTTGATTTTTGGGAATTTCTAAAAATTAATTTTATTCGATTCGGTCGATTTCTATCAATTTATATTGACTGAAAATCGACCGAATTTGAATAATTTGTTTTTGGCAATTTTTGGCAAATAGTATTTTTAGCAATTCCTGTGCTTGTCCGGTATCTTTGATATGTTCTAAAATTACCGGTACGATGATGGGATTCGGGACAATTTTTTGCGATATTACAATAAATGAAGAGTGAATTATCATTTTTTTGTGTTAAAAAATGTAAAAATTGTTTAGAAATTGTATTTGGCGCATACGGTGGCCGCAGATTGCTCATCAATAAAAGGTTTAGTTGAATTTATATTCGTTCAATTTTTATGATTGGCAAGTGAGGTTTTCCTTCAAGAAAATTTAGGTGAAGTTTTATATTTGTTCCCGCTTTTCCGGCGATACACATTCTTGGTTTAGCGCAAGGAGTTGAATGTTTGGCTTTGGGTCTTGTTTCGATTCGTGGTTTTGCGTTTTCTGCATGACGATGATAGTAAACCTCGTTTGGCGTTTTGCCGTTTAACGTCATGTGCGGTCGATATTCGTTGTACCAATCAAAGAATAATTTCGTTTCATGAATCATTTCATTTTTCGCGATTGGTACAAGTATCCGCCTCGTACAACCTTCCTTGTACGTTAGAATAACACGTTCCGTAACAGCGATAGAACCATGTTTGCCAATTGCCCCGAATCGTTGCTCAATATTATTTTCTGTACACCATTGCTGAAATTCAGAAGAAGTAAATTGTGTTCCTTGATCTGAAATGAGATATTTTGGTTTGACATTATTTTCGTTGCCGATGCGTTTTATCGCCAACATAATTTGTGTTGCTGTAGGATTTTGTTCAAAAACATTGAATCCCATGATACGCCGCGAATAATGATCAATAACGACCAAAACATACCAAGAATAAGGGTGAACCTGCGTCAACGCATTTGGCGACCACGGAGTCCAAAGCCCATCAGTTGAAGGCA
>JAIRWK010000252.1 GCA_031268995.1 Planctomycetaceae bacterium | reverse complement strand
GGGCAACCCTTGCGGTTGCCCCAAAAATAAGGGCGACGGCAAGCGTTGTCCCTACGCTTGGAAAGATAGGAGTCGCGAGCGGCAAAAATCAAACGCACCGCTGGTGCGTAACATGAGTTATTTACAGCTCATTTCCATTAAGGTTATGAGTTGTGATTTTATTGTTGTGTCGTTTTTTTGGGCGAGTTCTATTTTTTCTATCAAGTGTCTTATGGTTGATTGATCGCGGTTGCCGAAGAATTTGGCAATTTGTTTCAAAGTTAAATTTGTTTCGCGTCTTGTCAAATAAACTGCCAATGCCCGCGCCATTGCGACCGTTTTTTTGCGCGATTCACCTTTGAGATCAGCGGCTTTGAACGAAAAATAACCCGCAACCGACTTTACAATCCGCTCAATTGAAGTCGAAGGTCGCGCTGTCTCATTGCGGTTTTTGAGAAATTGCTTGAAATAACACGTGTCCACTTTGACATTTTCCGACATCGCCTTGCAAATCATTCCCGCAATCGCACCGTAAATTGCCGGAATCGGCATCGCTAACTCGCGAGTTGCAAGTAACACCGCAGACTCCGAAATCGAAACCCGAAACGCCGAAAGCAACGACCGAATAAAATGCTCCCTAACCGCAATACCTGGTAACATAATCGGTATCGTTGTTCCGCTAATTATCCGGTCGGACAACGGTTGCGGAAACTTCGGCAACGCCCGCGATGTCAAAATAACCGGAACATTGCACGAAACCAACGTATCAAGCGTGTTTTGAAATTCCTCCAACACTACATTCCTGCCCTCAATCCGCTCAACATCATCAACCAATAACATCGTAACCTCACGAAAACGCCGCCTAAAATCATCAGTTGCTTTCAGGTCAATCGCTTCCGTAAAAAATCGCGCAAAATCCGCAGCATTTATCAAAACATCCTTTGGGCGTTTGGTCGAAAGTTTACGGCGAGATTCCAAAATTCCTTGCAAAAGATGGGTTTTCCCCGTACCGCTTTGACCATAGAAAAGTACCGGCAACCGCTCACGCGGCATCAAACCGCCAAGCAAATCACTAACAACCCGCTCAATCGCATAATTCTCCTCGCCAACCATGAAACCATTGTCCGACACTCGCAATAGCAAATTATTGCTTATGTTAGGCGTTTTGGGTTGGCTGTACAACTGTTGTTCTTTCGGCGGTCTTTTTGCCCGCAATCCAGACGCAACTCTTGCCCGACCACGAACCCGACCGTCCGCAGCAACAAAACCGCCGCCGGAAATATCAAATTCCAACAGCTTGCCCGAAAACGGAATTACATGAATTGAATTTTCCATAAACTGTAACCATAAATTGCTTTATTGTAAACCTTTCCATTTTTTGATTTCGCCAATAACGTGTTCCATTGCGCGTATTTGGTCGTTGTCGATGTGTTGGAAAAATTTTTGGTATTTGTAGCCGTCTGGTTGATTATTATCGTCAATTTGGTTTGTCTGTGGGTTGACATAACAGCGAAATCGGAACAATTCGCCTTGATTACCCCATTTTTCGAGGCGGTATTGTGTTGCTCCGAGTTGCTTGAGTTCTTCGACAATTTCGGAAAAACTGCGTTGTCCGCCGACATTTACTGTTGCGCCGTTGGTTTCCGAAAAATTCGCCCCCGAAGATAACGGTGTCATCGGCAAAAAATTAACAAGCTCAGATTCACCGCCAACGGGTTGATTTGATGACGAAGTTTGAGGTGAAGTTGGCACGTAACCATTGGGCAACGTTCCATTAGCTCCATTTTTGCCCGCCGTAGAATTTGCCGGCAACGAACCATTCATCAAAGGATCTGTGCCCAACGGAATGGATGACTTCAACCAAGCCGATTCGGTGTCATTATTTTTAGTATTTTTTTCTAATATCGGCGATTGATTGATATTTGGTTGTTCGTCAAAATTTGTGTTTGTTGGGGCAACGGGATCATTTTCCGTAACGGAACCAATTTTCTCATTTTTTTGGAAAATATCGTCCGGAATCATATTCCAACAAACCGCTGTTGCCGGTAACAAAACCAAAGCCGAAAGCAAAACGCCACATCTAATTATTTGAAACATTTTTATTTTTTATACTGTCTATACTGAAGCTACTTTAAAATTCCCGAAGCTGCGGCAAACCTGCAACGCAGAGCGTTACGCAAGCGCAACAACGTGAAGCGGTTGTTCAAGGGCGAAGCCTACCGCCCATACCAGCTTCGGTGTAAATTATTGATAATTGCGGAAAAGACACATTTTCCTTTTCTGTGGAATTGTAGCAACTTGCCCAAAATTTTCAATGCCAATTTTTTGACAAGCAGAAACAAGAGAATAAGCAAAATACCAGATTGCTTAGATTAAACGGTTCGCATTTTAGGGATTTTTATCACGAAAGGCATTTTTTTAAAATGCTATGGGCATCACTCTGAAATAAAATTACCATTAATGCCCTAAAGTTAAGGGGTGATTCTTTTTACCTTAGAATCACCCTAAGGTGTACCGTAGCCGGTAGGTTTCGCCCTTGAACAACCGCTTCACGTTGTTGCGTTTGCCTAACGCTCTGCGTTGTAGGTTTGTCGCAGCTTCAGGAATTTTAAAGTAGCTTCAGTGTAAAACCGTTTATTGAACATTAAAGGTCATTTATTTGGGGGTAATGCCCAAGGGCGAAGCCTACTGCCCATACCGGTTTCGGCATACCGATTATATTTTTGATTCGGTTTTAGTTTCTTCGATCAGTATGGCGGCGGCGTTTTTTAGGAATTCGTGTGCTTCTTTTTCGCGGTCGATTGCAACTTTCGTGTCAATATTCAATGCCATTTCAACTTCCCACGTTCCGCTTTCGTCTGGAATTATGCGCCAATGCGGTTGCAATGCTACGGATTGGTGAACGAGTTCAAAACCGGCTTCGGATTGGCTTACTGTTTCTATTGGAAATGCGTAAAAATCTGTCGGGCGGTTGACATTCAAAACAACATCCACTCCAAGCCAATCATCATATAAACCAATCTCATTCCAACCAATAATATCAAGATTTGAACTAAGATTCCCAATATTTTGCCCGACCGTAACTCCGTTTCCGCTATGATAAAACCTGTTGTCGATTCCACCCGGCATTCCCGCAAAATTCATCTCAACCGCAAAATGTATCCGATAATCTTTGGGCAAGTTGCTAAGTTTGTACGCTATCTCGACAACATTGCTGCCCGAACTCAAAGTTATCGCCTTGTCAACCCGAATCAATGCACCGTAAGCGTATGCTTCACGCGAAAGCAAAACTTGAATTCGACCTATTTTTTTGCGGATCAAGGCTTCGTATTCTTCTTGCACGAAATTACCGTGTTGTCCGACGCGCGAATGACAAACCGAATCGAAATCCGTGTCATAATCGTAAAAAAGATCAATCAGACTTTTACGCGGATACCAATCATATTGTAAACGCCGCGATAATCCTTCTTGTTTGAAAATAATTCGTTGTCCGGTATTATTGCCGCCGTCGAAGTTGTGGCGTTGTATAATTTTCTGATGGTATGCTTCGGGGCGGCGTGTGATGGTTGCGAGCAAATTATGCGCTATCGATTTTATGTCAAACTCATACATCGTACCGCCAAGATGCGGTGCCAAAAAAAGATTCATTTTGTCATTCGTCAACCGCACTTCATTCTTGCCGTCAAAATTGAAATCCGCCGTTTGGGATTCAATCCATTCGCCAACTCGGTCCGTCGCCACGTCAATTAGATTGTCCGACTTAATCAATTCGGCGTAAACAGCGTTACGTAAATGCGGCAAATAAATTCCGCCAAACGCACCATGCCAATAACCGCAATTACATTGACTTCGATAAAGCGACTCACGCGCTAACTCTATTTCCGCACCAGTCCAACCTTCCTCTATCGACTTCCGCAACCTTGCACTAACACTCATCATCCGACAATACATTTCGTCCGACTCAGGATAACGTACTTTGAAGTTGCGCCAAAATCCGCCGCCCAAAAATTGGCGTATCACTTGCCATCTTTCGTCGTGTTCCATGTCGTTGCGCAACTGTTCTAACTCAAGTTGTTGTTCCGGCATCAAGACCCATTCGGTCATTTCGCGGTAACTGCCATCGTGAAGATAAACCTTGCCAAGCGGCGGAATTACATCGATTACCTCGCTGGGCGTGGTTGTAATTATCCAATCGCTGTTTTCCGAAAGCACGTCGAAAAATTTGTAAAGCCATTTGTCCTCGTAAACATGACGATAAGTTTGGGGCCAACTGCCGAACTTTTCGCCGTCGTCACCATGCACAACTACCGGAAATTGATCCTTCTCCGAAGTCTCCGCAAGATACGAAATTATATCTTCTATTCGCCCAAATGGTATCAAATATCGAAGCCGTTCACTACCCGGAAAAACATTTATCGTTTTACCGTCGTCTTCGGTAAGATAATGCCGCGTCAACGCAGTATCCTTTATTCCGGCGTATCTTAAATGTGTATCGTCAAGAATTGTGTAACGCATTCCGGCATCGACAAGATCGCGAACGTAACTTTGTTCCCAAACTCGTTCAGGTATCCAAAGTCCCGCGATTTGCGCACCTACGTGTTTTTTCAACCATTCCGTGTACATCTCAATTTGCCCAATACGATCACGTGTCGGCAACATCGAAAGAATCGGTTCAAAAAACGGACCGCCGATAATCTCAACCCGACGCTCCCGAACAAGAGTTGCAACACGTTCAAGATACTCAGGATGCGTTTCCACAAGCCATTCCATAAGCGAACCGCTGGTATGCAAGGCGAGTTTAAGTTTGGGAAAACTTTCAAAAAGCTCAATAAAAGGCAGATAGCTTTCTTGATATGTTTGCTCGATCACGTGAGCAAAATTCCCAATAGGTTGGTGGTTGTGGATAGCAAAAATAAACCGAATTGGTCGCATGTTTTTGATCGATTGTTATCAATAGTTTTTAAATTTTAATATACCACAATATACGGCATATTATGTTTGAATTTCTTGAACCGAAATTTTTCGTCTGTAAAAAAAATCGCCCCTGTAAATCGACTGAATTTAGCGATTACATCAGTCTTAACGGCAAAAAATTTTCTAATAGACAAAAACCGCCTTGAGATTTCCAAAGCCAAACCCAGCAAACCTTCCAACACAAAACATTTACGCAAAACCAATTGCCCTGAGATCCCGTAACTATTTTATACATAAGTAATTCACGTTAAGCATTCACGAATTGCAAACACCGCTAAGACTAAAAAAGCGCACGAAGGTTCCTTACATATCTTTCGTGCGCCTTTTCTCGTCGTAATATACTGAAGCTACTTTAAAATTCCTGATGCTGAACTCGCAATCGCAACAACGTGAAGCGGTTGCTCAAGGGCGAAGCCTATCGCCCTACCGGCTACGGTATAATCGCGATTTACACAACTATTTCTGGGCTGGCGAGTCTAAAATCAATGTTTTAAATTTTTTGGATTCTTTTAATTTGGTTTTAGCGGCTTCTGAAATTGATGCGTTATCTTTGAGCGTCAACGATTCCAATTTTGGTAAGGTCAACAACAAATCGACGGATTTGTCTGTGATATTTGTTGAGCGGATTGAAATTGTTTTTAGATTGGTCAATTTTGCAATTGACTCAATTGACTTATCCGTAATTGACGGCAAACTCCAAATATCAATCAACTCAAGTTCTTTCAAATATACCAAATTCATCATACCGACATCTGTAACAGAATTTAGCTCGTGCAAATAAAGCCGGCGCAATGTTGTCAATTCGCGAAATGCTTCCATGCCGACATCGTCAACCGCCGCCAAATCCCGCAACGTGAGACGTTTTAATGGTTTGCCCTTCAACGCCAAAAGTCCTTGCGAACCAAAATTCAAACAACGGAAAATCACCAAACTCGACAACTTCGGTAACTTGTTCAACTCTTCACCTGCCGCATCAGTAATCGCAAAATCGTACATGTCAAGCGTGTCAAGATTTTTCGCCGAAGACAACTCCGCAATCGCGCTATCATCAACCGTATTTGACATGTGCTTCAACGAACGAAGCGACGGTATCTTCGCAACAATTCCAAGTCCCATACTGCTTATCGTAACGTTGCCGCGAATATCCAACGTCCGTAATTTCGGTAGCTTCTCAATATTCATCAAACCAAATTCAGAAAACGAACAATAATTCACAACCAACGATTCAAGCTCCTTCAACCCGCCAACATGACGAAGCGCACCATCCGTCAACGAAGCATTGCGCGACAAATCAAGATCACGAAGCGAAGGAAATGATTTTGCAATTACCGCAATTGAAGCATCTGTTATTATTGCGTTCGTGATTGAGAGTTTTTTCAATTTTTTCAATCCCGATATTTTTGCAAACACCGCGTCATTGAGACCGCGAAAATTTGACACTTGAAGAGTATCAAGCTCAGTTTGTTTTGCGAACACATCAAACATATCCGCCGTCATCACCGCTCCGTCAACAATTATAGAAATCACTTCACCTGTCGGCGATAATTTATAACTGCCGCCCAATTTCTTAACTATTTCTATTGCTTCATCTGCTGCATTTGCCGATTTCGCCGGCGTGTTCACCGCTTCCGCTTTCCCGTTGTCCGAATCACGATTCGACGCAACTAATACAGGCATCGGCTCGGTTGCAATTACAGGTTCTGGAGTTGGTGTCGGAACAGGAGTCGGTACAGGTTCGGGAGTCGATGCTGGAGCAGAAGTCGGCGTTGGTTCGGGAGTCGGTGCAGGTTCAGAAATCGGTGCAGGTTCGGGAGCTGGTATTGGAGCAGGATTCGGTGCGGGTTCGGGAGTCGGTGCCGGCTCTGGAGCTGGTGTTGGAATTGGAGTCGGTGCCGGCTCTGGAATTGGTGCGGGTGTTGGTTCGGGAGTCGGTGCTGGCTCTGGAATTGGTGCGGGTTCGGGAGCAGGCGTATTTGTTTGTTGTTTTTCTGGTTGAGTTTGTGTAGTTGGCGATGGTGTTATTGGTTTACTCGGTGTGTTCGGTTCGCTTTCTGAACAACCAAATTGTAATGCAATCAACATTGCCGATGCTAAAATTAAGGAACGTTTCATGTTTTTTTCTCCTGAAAATTTACTGAAAGTTAAATGAAATCTTTTATTTCGCCGAAATACTCTTTACAACTGATTTTTTGCAAAGTTATATTGCATCAGGTCAATAAAAGACGTTAAAGTAATAATACCTTAAACACTTCAAAATACTACTAATTCAAAAGCGCAAAGGTTAATTTTGCCGTACTTATACTCAAGCTGTTTTAAAATTCATAGAGCTGATTAAGGAAGCGCAACAACGTGAAGCGGTTGTTCAAGGACGAAGCCTACCGCCTATACCGGCTTTGTTATTTGGTGTATTGTGATTGTTTTTTGTTGTCTGTGTATTCTTTGCGTGCTAAACCTGCTGCGCCGATGTAGCCGGCATCCGAACCAAGTACCGGAAAATCTATAACTAAATTGTCCGCAATCGCTTTGAATGTGTGTTTTTCAACTCCGTCAGTAACACTTTGCAAAAATAATTTTCCAACCGCTGATTTCTTGCCCCCAAAAGTCATCGCACCGCCAAGCAATATACAAGCCGGATCAATGGTATGCAAAATAGAAGTAATACCCAACGCAATATAATTCGCTGTTTCAACAATTATCTCAATCGCCAAAGCATCACCTTTTTCGGCTTCGTTGTAAACTATTCTTGAAATATCACTCAATCTAGTTTCGGGAGTGATATGATTTCTAATTGAAGATTTATGGTAATTTGTCAATTGCAGAGTTCTCCGCGCTACACCCAATGCTCCAGCGTATGCTTCAAGATGCCCGCGAACACCACATCCGCATAACATTGCGTCTTTCGAGTTGTCGATTATGATGTGTCCGCATTCGCCGCCGTAACCGTTGTAACCGTTGACCGAACGCCCGTCCAGAATTATCCCGCAACCAATTCCTGTCCCCAACGTCAACAACGCCACACTCGGATGACCCGCCGCCGAACCAACCCAATACTCACCATACGCCGCCGCATTCGCGTCATTGGAAAAAGTTACAGGCATACCGACGTTGCCCGCCAACTCAATCGCTACCGGAAAACCATTCCAACCTCGCAAATTCGGCAACTCACGCAAACACATCGTCTTCTGATCCATCGTCCCAGGAACACCAAAACCAACCCCGCAACATTGCGACTCTTTGATCCCAAGACGATTGAACATTGTGCGAATTGATTCTGCGATCAGTTGTGTTGCTCCGTGCGGGTCTGCTTCTGTTTTGATTGCAACAAAACTGCGGTGCGTGCCGTCCGAATCCACCTCGCCAACATGAACCGAACGCCCCAAATCATCGACAAGCCCTATCTTCATACTCGTCCCGCCGACATCAACCCCAACAAAAAACGGCTTCGCCGCATCACTAGCCGCAAGTAATATTCTTTGATTTTGACGCATGAAATATCTCGATTATTTTAATATACTCAAGCTGTTTTGAAATTCCCGAAGCACAACAACGTGAAACGGTTGCTCAAGGGCGAAACCTATCGCCCTAACGGCTACGATATAATTTTTACAAAATTGCCGTCAAATCACATTGACAAACAACCATCCTAAAACTTGAACGCATAATTGTACCGAAAAAATAAATCAAAATAAAGAGGTATACCGAAGCCGGTATAATAATCTGCGTCATTTGCGTGCTAAAACTGGATGATTCGGTTTACACATTGGTTCCGGTTTTCGGGATCTAGAATTTGGGCAATCCGAACGGATTTTTGGACGTTCCGAATGGATTTTTGGACAATCCGAACGGATTTTTGGATGTTCCGAATGGATTTTTGGACAATCCGAACGGATTCTTGGACGTTCCGAAAGAGTTTTGGAACGTTCCGAACGGGTTTCGGAACGTTCCGAACGGGCTTCGGAATGTTCCGAACGGGCTTCGGAATGTTCCGAATTTGGTTTGGAAAATTCTTTTTTTTGTCAAAAATTCAATAACTTTAACGATTTATACGCAATCGGAATTAAATGGGTTAGGGAAAGTTTCTATTATTGTTATGATCGTTATTATTGTTATTATCGTTTTTATTACGGAATAGTAGGAAAAGCGTTCGTGGCAATGCCGATAACGGGAAACGTTGTGAGGTGAAGTGTTCCCTTTCAGAATGTCGTGTGTTGGTTTTTCGGGAAAATATGACAATCTAACACGGCAGTGCGGCAACTTGGGGTTGTTTGCTTGAAGGCGAAACTTATATCTCATGTTACGCACGATACGGAAATGATGGTGATTGATAGAAAAGTGGTTAGTGGTGGGTGATTCCGCGTCCCGTTAGGGACGCACTATTGGTAGAAAACACGGTGTTAAAAAACGCCG
>JAIRWK010000198.1 GCA_031268995.1 Planctomycetaceae bacterium | reverse complement strand
GGCAACCCTTTCGGTTGCCCCAAAAATAAGGGCGACGGCAAGCGTTGTCCCTACGCTTGGAAAGATAGGAGTCGCGAGCGGCAAAAATCAAACGCACCGCTGGTGCGTAACATGAGTTAAAAATTATTTTATTTCGATTTCAGTCGATTTCTATCGACTGAAATCGACTTCTGTCGACCGAGTTTGAAATAATTAGAAATGTAAACTACTGTTTTGTCCCATTTCTTCTTTTATCGCTATTATCGGAATATTTTTACTATTTTTTCAAATCTCTCTAATAGAAACCACTATTACATCCGATAAAGTCATCTGGAGTTTTTGTACTGGCATTGTTTTTATACTGCTGTGGAAGCTGAACACTCAATCAAATGATGTGAAGTGGTTGCTCGAAATTCTCCGTTGATCCGCGTTCCCTCCGAAAACTATACTCAAGTTACTTTAAAATGTCCGAAGCTACGGTAAACCTGCAACTACCGGCTTCGGTATAAAAGGAAAGGAAATACAAGATGAAGTGTATCAGAAATTTTATTGGAATGCTATGCTCAAGCTGTTTCAAAAATCCCGAAGCTGAACACGTAAGCGTAGCATCGCGAAGCGGTTGTTCGAGGGCGAAGGCTACTGCTTATACTGGCTTTGGTATATTGATTGCAAGTTGTGTACTGGCGGGTGTGCAACTTTGGGCGCAAAATCAGACATCGCAAAATTACATTGTCCAAGCTTCTCCCAATCCGCAACAAAACGGCAATCCCAATATTGCGCCCACGATCTACCAAGCCGCTTTCAATAACACGAACACGCCAAATAACAATCAAACTACACCTTTATCAACTCTATACATGCCGGAAAAGCCTAATCAAGCGATTGCTTCGTCGGTTGTTAAGTCTAATTCTATTGCGAATATTCCCGCAACTCCGAACATTCGCACGCAAGATCAAAATTCGCCAAGACCGATCATGCCGCCGAATAATATTCCTTATTCACCTTTTGCCCCCGCGAAACAGATCAATCCTTCAACTCCGTCGAATTTTCCGGCTTCGCCGAATTTTTCAACTTCGTCCTCCTTCCCTACCGGTCAGAATACTGGGGCAAATCAAAACCAAAACCAGAATCAAATTTTCGGTCTCAATAATAATACCGGAAGTGGTTCTGTAATAACTACTGTCGGCTTTGTTACGCCGGAAACTTCCGCGAACAACTCGCCAACAACGCCGAATCAACAAGGTTCAAATATACCTTTTCCAGTGCCGCCGTTGAATGAAAAAAATTCGCACGCCGAATTTTCAAATGTTGTTTCGCCGAATACCAACAGTTACGGCACGAACAATAACGCCGTTAATAATGTTGCCGTTGCAAATAACTCTGCAATTAAATCGCATAAACTTCAGCATTTAACCGTCGACGGATTTTCTGCCAAATTGATCAAAAAACTTGGTCAACGTTTTGTTCCTGTTCAGAATGTCGGCAATTCTAATGATATGGTGAGATATAGATTGCCGATCAAGGATGGTTCAAGTGTTGAGTTGGTTGTTGAGCGTGCTAATGGAATTGTTACGGTTACAGGTTCAAATGCGGCGGTTGACAATTGTATAAAAATTGTTCGTTTGCTTGATTTGCCGGAATCTAGGGACGGTAGTGTTACTGAATTTTTGCCGGTGCAAAATTCAGGTACTGAAGTTTTGCACAAAGCGGCTAATTTTATAAATCAGTCAGGGCAAAATTCTATAAAGTTTGTACAAAATCAGCCGAATCCGCCAGACGTCAATAACGATCAAACGAAAAACGAAACCGCCGCTCCTACTAATCCCGCTCCCGCGTCCAATACTAATGATTTGGTGAACGGTGGAAACGGGACGATATTGGGACCTGTACAAGTAAACATTATTGAAGACACTTTTGTAATTATTGGTCAACCGAATGATGTTGCGGTTGTTCGGCGGATAGTTGAACAGCTTGATAAAATCAGTCTTGAATACGAACCCGCAATAGAACTCGTGCCGATTAAACAAGCCGATTCTTCGCGTGTCAGTCAGATTGTGCAGCAACTCTATTCTCAAATTTATGCTCAGCGGCGCGGCAGTGTTACTATGATACCGCTTGTTAAGCCGAATACTATTTTGATGGTTGGCAAAAAGGAAAATCTTGATACCGCGAAGGAGTTGGTGAACAAACTGGATTTACCGGTTGATCCGCGATCTCAATTCAAAATATTCCGGCTAAAAAACGCACAAGCTGAAACGTTGCTAACACAAATCCAGCAGTTCTACCAAGCTAGAACAGGCTACGGCGGATTGGAACAACAAGTAAATATCGTAGCCGACGCAAGAACTAACGCGCTTATTGTTCAAGCGAATCCGCGCGATTGGGTGGAAGTTGAAGCTTTGATCAAGCAGCTTGATGTTGATGGCGGCGAGGCAAAAAGTTTTATCAAAATATTCAACCTCAAAAACGCAACTGCAAGCGAGTTGGCGGAAACGTTGCAAAATATAATCGGCAGCTCAACAAGCGTAGGAAATTTCTCAGGTAACAACAACACAACGCAATCACGAAATCCGATTTTGGTCATGCAGAACGAAAACGATAAAGCAGCAAAATCCGCAAGCACTCTTTATGATGTTCGCATCTCTGCCGACGCACGCGGCAACAATGTTATTGTTTCTGCTCCGCCGAATGCAATGTTGTTGATTGAGATTTTAATTAAGGAACTTGACCGGCTTCCTTCCGCCGAATCCCAAATCAAAATATTCAATCTCGTCAACGCTGACGCTTACACAATAACGACGATGTTGCAAAACTTGTTCTCAAGCACCTCGACAACCGGCGGCTTTGGAAATACCGGTTCATCAAATACAAATATGGTAACAAGACGACCGGGTATCGAACAAGGTGAAAGTACTCTTGTATCTGTTCGTTTTGTTGCGGAAATCAGAACAAACAGTATTGTCGCAATTGGTTCCGCAGGAGACATGCTGACAGTTGAGACAATTTTGATGCGGCTTGACGAAGAGAACATGAACAACCGAAAAATATTGACAATAAAGTTAGTCAACACTCCGGCAACAGAAATTGCGGCAGTTATCCAACAATACGTAACTGGTGAAAGACAACTCGAATTGCAAAATATTACTTCCTACATGCCCCAAAGCCCTATAGAACAATATTTGAAAGAAGTGGTTATTGTGCCGGAGCCGATTAGCAACACGCTTATTATAAGTTGCACGCCGCGATTTTATGATCAGATTCGCAATATTGTACAAAGAATAGATGAACGTCCGCGTTTGGTTGCAATTCAAGGATTGATAGCGGAAGTCAATTTGAGTAATAACCATGAACGCGGTTTTGAAATTGGATTGCAAGATTCAATTTTGTTTAGGAGAGCGGCTGATGGAACAATGGGACCTGGATTTTTGTTTGGAGACAATGCGGCGTTGCCGACAAGCGGTGTCCGAGCGGGTACTGTAGCTTCACAAGGTATTTCAAACTTGGGAATCGGACGTAACGGTACAGGTGTCGGCGGGTTCACATTCTCCGCGTCAAGCGAATCGGTAAGTATTCTTTTACGTGCTTTGGAAGAAAAAGACAAAGTGCGGATACTCAGCAGACCGCAACTGATAACTTTACACAACATGAGAGCAGTAGTAACTGTCGGTCAAAGAGTACCATTTGCCGGTTCTGTAACAACAAGCACTTACGGAGAGCCGATGTACTCAACTGAATGGCAAGATGTTGGTACGGTACTTGATCTAACACCTCGAATAACGTCTGATGATCAAATTGTAATGTCGCTCTATGTAGCAAAAGAAAGTCTCGGTTCCGAAGCAGATGGTCTTACTACATCAACAGGTGTCAAAACACCAAAAATAAATCAATCAAAAGCACAAACCACTATTAGCGCAATGGACGGTCAAACAGTCATAATCGGCGGTTTCATTACCGAACAAAAAGATATTGTAAATAGAAGTGTTCCCGTATTGAATAAAATCCCCGTCGTTAGACACTTTTTTGAATATGAATCGCAAAAAACAAGCCGTACCGAATTGCTCATTATCCTAACTCCAACGATTATTCGTAACGAAGCTGACATGGAAAGATTGAAACAACGAGAATACTCACGAATGCACTGGTGCTTGAATGATGTAGTGAAATTGACCGGCAAATCCGAAATGAGATCGCGGACTGATAATTGGTTGCCATGCGAAGTTCCGTATATACAAGGAACGCCGACAAAATTAAACGAATCACAGTTGCCGCCGGAAGAAAATATAAAGAAGTTGATCCCCCAACTTAAAATCAGCGAAGAATAGATATACCGAAGCTGGTATGGGCGGTAGGCATCGCCCCTGAACAACCGCTTCACGTTGTTGCGCTTGCGTGTTCAGCTTCGGGAATTTCAAAACAGCTTGAGTATAATGATTTTTATTGTCCCTTATGTCCCTTTACACCTATCAGGTGAAAAGACATGTTCATTTCAGTTTCAGGAATTTCAAAAAAAACTTTAGCATATTGAGGAAAGATTATGTTTTCACAAAAGATATTTTGTTATATTGGTTTATTTTGTGTGTGCTTTTTGGTTTGCAGTATTGGCTGCAGTAGTATGGATACATTTCGCAAACCGGATTTTACGCGATTTTTGCCTCCGGGACCGGTTGACAAAGCGTTAGCGGTGTGGACTCCGGCGGTAGAAACCGGCGAAAAACCGCAGCGAGGTTTCGGCGGACGTGTTTATTTCTACGATAGCGAAGCAAGAAGACCAATCAAAGTTGATGGTACGGTTGCCGTGTACGCCTTCGACGAGGCTAACCGTAAACCAAATGATAATGAACCAACCCGCGTTTACACTTTTGCAAAAGAGGATGTCAAAAAAAGTTATTTTAAGTCAGGTCTAGGGCATTCCTACAATTTATTTGTTCCTTGGGATACAGACGGACCGGATGGCGATTCCAAGAAAATCTCATTTATTGTCCGATACATCCCAGACAAAGGAAACTCAATCATTAGCCCGCAAGCAACCGCTTACCTTTTCGGAAGTAATAAAAACAACGAAATGTTGGCAAAAAATGATTCGAACACCAATCCCGCAGATAACAACAAAACATCAACACAAGACGGACAAAACAATATCCAACAAGCCGCCTTTGAAGATTCAGAAAAATTCGTTGAAGCAATAAGACAACAACTATCGGGAAATTTCATAAACGAACCCGAAAAATTGCCCAATCGCAACGAACACATCATAGAAACAAACCACAACCGCCCAACAAAAATGCAAACCACAACTATCGACATAAACCAAAACCAAAACAAAGAAACCACCGAAAATTTCACAGTATACCGCAGCCGGTAAGGCGATAGGCTTCGCCCCTGAACAACCGCTTCACGTTGTTGCGCTTGCGTGTCCAGCTTCTGGAATTTTAAAACAGCTTGGTATACAACGGTAATCGTTTTACAAAATGAGAAAATCTCAATAATATTTCAGTTCCCTTTGTCCCTTCAGTCCTTTTTGTCCCTTTCATTGTCGTTTTTTGGGCAAAAGGGACAGATGTTTTGAGATCAAAGTTCTCTATCTCTTTACGGAAGTACGGGCAACCCTTGCGGTTGCCCGTATGATTCGAGGGTAATTGCAAGGGTTGCCCCCATAGCGATAGTCGTTCTTCTTTTGCCAAAATAGTCGTTCTTCTTTTGGGCAAAATTAGACGCATTTGGGGGCAAAGAGTTTTGTTTTGTGTCAATGGAGTTCTCTACTTAGGCATCGCCCAAAAATAAAATTACTATCAATTCCCTACAGCTAAAGAGGAACCACCCCTAACCCCTCCTTCAGAGGGGCTAGGGGTGGTTTTGTGCTGGCACGCATTCGATATTGGGAAGTTTCTCCTAGACATTCGCCACTTGTCGTTTTTGGGTCTTGGGAAAATTATTTTCGGGCGATGCTTTAGTTCGGTTTTGGTAAACTTGCCGCGGGTTCGATTTTCAGATCGCTTTTGACATAATCTATCCCAGGTTCCAACAACAACAATTGCCTCAAGATTTTGCCCTCCCGCTCCGTCCTAACAACCCCTGTCAACTCCGCAACCACACCCGAAGGCGTGCCGACAACAGAAACATTGAATTTTTCCGTATTCGATTTTAGATTCGGCAAACGGGATATTTTTGTTTTGAGTTCTGATTGGCGGTTTATTAAGTTGGTGCGTAGTTTATTTGCGGATGGTGTTATGTCGTCCGGTTCAAAAGATGCTGTTGATGCGATTGCTCTACCGCCGTTTGTCATGCTGTTTGATCCTTGTGTGTTACCGCCGGTTGCGGTGCGTCTTCCTGCGGTGCTTCGTGTGGTTGTGCGGCTTGTTGTGCTGGTTGTTCTTCGGGCGGATGATACGTTACTTGTGTCAAATGCATCTTCGGTACCGATAAATTTCACCGAAGTATCGACACCAATAAAATCAGAACGCTCAGTTGTGAAGTCTTGAAATTCAATGTCGCCGACTGGACTAGTAATGCCCTCTGACATTGCATCAGACGAAATGCCGGAGGAGCTGGTACTGGACGAGCCGGTTGATGTTGAGCCGCCATAATATCCGCTACCCGAACCAATACCGGTACCTGTTCCGGTGCCGGTTCCGCCGCCAATATTACCAGTCCCGCCTCCGGTACCTCTACCGCCGCCTCCGCCACTGGTACCGCCCGTACCTTGTGAGAAAACCGGACAGACAAAAAACAAAACAACAACACAAATAAAAAACACCCGCGAAAACTTAATCAACATTTTACTCTCTCCTTCTGTTTATAATTTAATTGTTTATACTATACCAAAAGTCACGCCGTAGCCATCTACGGTATAACTAACCGCAACCGGTAGGGCGATGGGCTTCGCCCTTGAACAACCGCTTCACGTTGTTGCGCTTGCGTGTTCAGCTTCAGGAATTTTAAAGTAGCTTCAGTATACCAGACTTCACCAATGACGACGAGATTATACCGAAAAAATACAGCATGTCTATCGTTATTTTTCGGCATCGACTTAAACGATCCTCGCAATAATCCTGAAAGTAATGATTATGCGGATTAGGAAATATTTTTTGTACGGATAGAGGAAATTTCCCCAAACCTCATTTTTACCTAAATTTTTTAACTAAACAACCTCAGTAGCAAATAGTTAAAAAAGTACCGACCTCATTATACACAAGCTGTTTTAAAATTCCTGAAGCTGGACACGCAAGCACAACAACCGCTTCATGTTGTTGCGATTATGCGTCCAGCTTCGGGAAATTTAAAACAGTAAAAAATCCTCTAACTTTGGCTGATGAATATGTATAATTTACGATTATGTCCCGTCAGGGACGCAATGTGATTACGATTTAAACCGTTTGAAAAGTCCTCACATTCCGTCCCTAACGGGACGAAGAAAATCAAATTATCACTCACCACTGAATCATTCACGATTACGTTCAATTAGACGGCTTGGTATACCGAAGCCGGTATGGGCGGTAGGCTTCGCCCCTGAACAACCGCTTCACGTTGTTGCGCTTGCGTGTTCAGCTCCATGAATTTTAAAGTAGCTTGAGTATATATTGAGAATATGTCAGAAGCATTTTTATTGATTTCTTATGGTGCGCCTGAATGTGAGACGGATGTTGTTCCGTTTTTGGATAGGTTGCTTGGTGGCGGTGGTTCTGAGGTTTATACTCAAGCTACTTTAAAATTCCCGAAGCTGAACACGCAAGCGCAACAATGTGAAGCGGTTGTTCAGGGGCGAAGCCTACCGCCCATACCGGCTTCGGTATACAAGCAGAAAGCCGCCGCTAAATATTACGAATTCGCCAAACGTAACGGTAAATTCAGCCCGTTAAACGAACAATGCCGCGAGTTATTGGATGGAATAAGGGCGGAGTTTGGCAAATACAGTTTGCCGACTAACGTTTATCATGGCAATCTTTATTGGCATCCGTTTCTTGAGGATACTATTTCCCAAATGGCGGCGGATGGTGTAACTTTTGCGAAATGTTTTATAACGTCGGCGTTTGATTCGACTGCCGGTAATCGCCGTTATTCTTACGCAATCGGCAGCGCACGCCAAAAAATCGGCAATACCGCACCGCTGATACAACGTTTGCCCTTGCCTTTCGACCAACCGTTATTTATTGAAGCGCAAACCGAGAGGTTATGTGAGGCGATTGACGGGCAAAAAAATAGCCGACAGAACAATGAAACATTGATTTTTTTCACCGCGCACAGCATACCGCAAAATGATCCGTTTGCGGGCAATTATGTTAAGCAATTGGATTTTGTTTGTCGGGCGGTGATTGAAAAATGTTGTTCGATTTATCCTGAATTATCAGATGTAAAATGGGAACTCGTTTATCAAAGCCAACCAAACGCCAAACACAAAAATAATGATCAAACGACACAATGGCTCACGCCGTCAATAAAAAACAAAATCATAACACTTGCAGAGCAATCAAAAAATACGCAAAATGGTTGTATAGCAAATGTGATTATTTCGCCGATAGGTTTTTTTTGCGAGAATATGGAAACGATCAATGATCTTGATTTTGAGTTGGGTGATATTTGTGAGAGTTCGTCAATTGGATTTAGTCGTGTTTTAACGGTTGGCACAATGCCGAAAATTTACGAGATGGTAGCCCAAATGTCAATAAAAGAGCATACTGCGTGTTCGTGTTCAGTTTCGTGAGTTTTAGTGTGGTTTGAGTGTATTGTACTCAAGCTATTTTAAAATTTCTTGAAGCTGAACACGCAAGCGTGACAACGTGAAGCGGTTGTTCAAGGGCGAAGCCTATCGCCCTACCGGCTACGGTATAGGCTGGAATTTGTTGAAGAATGGAGATTGGTCAGTGGATTTTTTGGTTTATATTTTGTTGCGTGTACTTTTTTGTGTTATGCAATCGATTAGTTTGGAGTCGGGTCATTTTGTTGCGCGTGAGTTAGCGAAATTTTTTACGTTTGTGATTCCGATTCGGCGACGGTTGCTCAATGAGAATTTGCAAATAGCTTTTCCCGAAATGACGGCGGCGGAGCGGCAAAAAATTATACTCAAAATGTGGGAGCATTTATTTTTGATGGGCGTGGAGGTTTCGCTTGCCGGCAGGAAGATACGTGATTTGAACTGGAAGCGTCATATTCGTATTTTTGGTGTCAATCCGTTGATGAGCGTATTGAATCAAGACCGACCTGTGATTATTGTTACGGGGCATTTCGGCAATTTTGAAATAGGCGGTTTTGCGCTTGGTGTTTTGACGTATCCTTCTCACACGGTTGCTCGTTCGCTGGACAATCGTTATTTGAACACGTTTATCAAAAATTTTCGCGAATCCACCGGACAATTCATAATCTCAAAAAAAGGCGGTTCGGAAGAAATAATAGAAATCCTAAATGAACAAGGATTGATGGCGTTGCTTGTTGATCAATCCGCAGGCAAAAAAGGATGTATGGTCGATTTTTTCGGCAAACCCGCTTCAACATTTAAGACAATTGGTTTATTGGCGTTGAAATATAATGCTCCGATAGTTATTTGTTATTCGTTGAGGCGGCAAGATGATGACGGCGAATTTGAGCCGTTGAAATTTGACATTCATATTACGGCGGTGCTTGATCCGGAGGATTTGCCGTCGGGAGTGCAAAGCGTTAGAGGTGTTACGCAATGGTTCACAAAAAAACTTGAAGAAGGCATCCGAAAAAAACCCGAACAATATTGGTGGCTACACCGTCGCTGGAAATAGTTTTATACTGTAGCTGGAATGAACCACCCCTAGCCCCTCCGAAGGAGGGGTTAGGGGTGGTTCCCCTTAACTTTAGGGCTTCAATGATAATTTTTCCATGGCTATGCCTTATTGTCCTTAGTATCCCTTGTGTCCCCTTTGTCCCTAAAATTTCCCCCAAAAACACTAAAATTAACCTAAACTAAAAAATGATATCGCAAGTTATTAGTTATTTACTTTTTGATCTTTTGATAATATTATCGGCGGGCTTTATTGCGGGTGTGATTTGCAGGCGTTTTAGGTTGCCGATGGTGGTGGGGTATTTACTTATTGGTGCGTTGATTGGCAATGGAGTATTGAACATTTTGCATGTGGAGGCGGTATCCGAGTCGAATGGTAATTCCGCAACCAGCAAAACAACTTTGCCCGATTCCGCAACTTCATCTATCGTTTCTCGCGACGCGAAAAATACCGGCAATACGGACAACACGGGGGAGGTTTTATCTCATCATACGGAAGCGAATCCTGTTGACGAGGCGATAGCGCAACTTGCCGAGAGTGATAGCAACGAAACCGAGTTATCGCCGGAGTCCAATGGTACGGCTATACGTGCGGAGCATATTCTTCTTGAAAATTTGGCGCATCTTGGTGCGAATTTATTATTATTTGCGATTGGTATTCATTTTTCACCTTCTGAGCTTGCGAAGTTGTGGAAGTATTTTTTGGTTGGCGGTGTGATTCAGATGTTTGGCGTGATAGGTGTTGTAACGGGTTTTATTGTTTTGGTTGGTGGTGATTGGAAGGTTGGTTTGATGATTGGTTCGGCGATTTCGCTTAGTTCAACTGTACTTGTTTTCAAGTCGCTTGAGGACATGGGGCAAGCGACATCGCCTTCGGGAGTTCGTGCGATAGCGATATTACTTTTTCAGGATGTCGCGGTTGTACCTCTTTTGGTGATAATTGGTATTCTTGCCGCGCTTGCGGCTGGTGTTTCGGGTGGTATTGGTGATGTTATTCCGAGTCCGCTTGCGTTATTTTTGGGTCTTGGGGTTGATCCGCGTTCGCAACTTTTGAGTCTTGGCACGGGTTCGGTTATTTTTGTGGCTGTTGTATTTTTTATTCGTTTTGTTTTTGTGCGTTATGGAGTACCTTATATTCATGGCTTGCGGAGTGTGGAGTTATTGGTGTTGTTTACGATGGTGCTTTTGGTGGGGGTTTCTTGGGTAGCGTTTTTATTGGGTTTACCCGGTGCGTTGGGCGCGTTGGCGGCGGGTGTAATTTTAAGTGAAACACGTTTAACAACACAAATCACAGCCGTTACAATTTCGTTGCGCGAGACATTTTCGGCAATATTTTTTGTTTCGCTTGGTGCGCTTTTTGATCCGGCAAGTTTGTTTGCCAATCCGGTTCTTACGATTGGTGCGTTTTTGGGTTGTATTTTTCTGAAGACAATGTCGGCGACGGTTGCGTTTCGGGTGCTTGGGCTTGATTTTGTTTCGGCGATTGCGATGGGGTTGGGGTTATCGCAACTTGGCGAGTTATCGTTTGTGTTGTTATCGAATGGATTATCGATGCGGCTGATTGACGGCGGTACTTACCAATGTGTATTATTTGTGGCGTTGACATCGATTATTCTTACGCCGTTGTTTCTTAATTTGGCGATTCGGGTTATACCGGCGCATGTTCATGATCCTGAGGTTGACGAATCCGGCGGTGATGATCGTTTTCAAGGGCAAACCAAGCGTAAGGCGGTAGTGGTTGGATTGGGACCGATTGGCGGCAAGGTTGCGGCATATTTGGAGTCGTCGGGGTTTGATGTAGGTCTGATTGACATGAATCCAGTCAATTTACATCCTTTTGCCCAACACGGTTTCAGAACAATTTCAGGCAGTGCCGCAGACGATGCAACTTTACGGCTAATAGACGCACACAACGCAACTTTGATCGTCGTAGCGATCCCAGATGATTTATTAGTATTTGAGGTAGTTGAGGCGGCGAGGCGGTTGAATGATCACTGTTTGCTGGTTTCAAGATGCAGGTTCAAAGACAACCGTGAACGCCTAATGAAACGCGGCGCAGACATCGTACTTTGCGGCGAAATCGAACTAGGTAACGCAATGGTAAAAGCAGTCAAAAAACTACTATAACCTGCCAAAAAATATCAACACACAGACAACACAGATTTGAAAAATCCGTGAACGGTTACAAAATTCCGTAAACGGACATTTATTTCACAATGACAAACATAAGGCAGGAATGTTTTGGAATCAGTATTTCGCCTTTTCGTCTTTTGGGGTTTTCGTCTCAGGGGCAAGTTGTTCTTTGACGTAATCTTGATCTTCTTTGCGCAAAACGGAAAGTTCAATTGTTGTACGTTTACCATTTGCTTTTTCAAGTGTTACCTCACCCTTGTCCAATGAAATAAACTTGGCATTGGTCTTGAAAAGTTTATCCGTCGATTGCCACGTGCGAAAACCCTTGTAAGGAATGTTCAACTCGCAAAGGAGTTTAACACGCTCTTCTATCGGATATTCGTACTTTTCTAACAAGTCGATAAGTTCCTGATCCGTACTATGTTGTGAACCATATTCATTCCAGACGTATTCCAAAAAAACTCTTTGAATTTTTGGCTTTAAATCGGACATTTTACGTTGAATATTATTCTCAAGGCGGTTTTTTGTGTTGGTCCAAAGTACCTTTTCATATTTCTCCCTTGTTTTGGGATTTTTTATGTCGCTTGGCGGCATGTTAGGTAACAAAATCTGGTTCGTTTTATCAGATTCATCGGGTTCGGGGAAAATATTTTTAAACAAAGGTTGTTTGACATATTTAGAATTTGTCAAATCGTGAATAACTTTGGTTAATGCAAGAAAAGCCTCGCACTTGTCCTTTCTGATTTGATCGGGCTTTTTGCCGTTTAACGATTTTTCTTCTTCAATCTTTGTAAAAGTTAATCGAAACCGACATATACCTAATTGTTGAAGATTCGTTTCGACAAAATTATCCAATTTTTCCAATTCTTCACCACGCGGGTAGGGCGGTGACGATGGGAAAAGGCCTTTATTAGTCAAATTATCGACGACATTCTGAAGTCCCATACTTTCTAACAAGTCATTTTTCACGGGTTCTTCCGATCGGGAAACATTGCTTAAAAAACATAGCACAACAGACACGGTAGATACAACGTAAAAAGGAACTTTAAGTTTTGTTATCCTGTTCATAATCAACTCCTTGACGATTAAAAAGTGAATGTAAAGTGTACCAATTGACATTGAAGTCGTTTCAAGCAACTAAAAGATAGGCGGGTTAGTCGGCGTGATTGATTTGCTTTCCGAGTCTTTTTCTTTCGACAAAGATGTTCCCGTTTTACTGTTGGTGATAAAATAACTCTCTCCCGATTTTGTAACTTCCTTGGTTGAAACAACGGAGGCATTTATAGTTTTTGCTACACTTTGTCCACTATCTAAAGTAACACTATATCTGACAGGCAATATAAGAGTCGTTTTGCCCACATACGGTCCGTTTGGTAGAAACACGTGATCTGTATTAGGGAGTGTTGACACTTCCCTTGACATTTTTTATTATAAACGTTATAGTTTGCCATGCAATGGACACACGAACACTACGAACAGATTAAACACTTGCTTCCGAAGCAACGGGGCA
>JAIRWK010000329.1 GCA_031268995.1 Planctomycetaceae bacterium | reverse complement strand
ATCAATTTTTGAAAAATAATATATGATACGATAATACAATAAAATTTGGCGTTTTTTGATGCTTCAACTCCTTTGATTTATAGTGTAAAATGCCATTTTGCAAAAGTTCAGTTATAATCTTGATTTAGTGGAAACATTGTCCAAAATCGGTCAAATCGACGAAGCAAAATTGGTGTTGTCTAAAATCGAACCGCCATCAATTTTAGATTATGATTCATCCCAATTCCGTTGGTTCAAATCACCGGTAAAATTACGAGACGAACGCCGAAAAATCGCCGACTGGCACGATATTTTAGAAAAGGAAAAATAAACCTCGAACAGCTTCGAGTGAGCTACTGCGATTTTTTCAGCTTAAAAATATTAGCACGCAGACGACGCAGATCTTGGGAGATATTCGCAAGATCAGAAAACGGTATCCGATCTGCGAACATATTCAAAAAATCTGCGTTATACCGTAGCCGGTAAGGCGATAGGCTTCGCCCCCGAGCAACCGCTTCACGTTGTTGCGCTTGCGTGCCCAGCTTCAGGAATTTTAAAGTAGCTTCAGTATAAAATAATCTGAATCTGCGCTATCTGCGTGCTGATATTTTTTAAATGGACAAACGTTATTAAGGTAGGTTTGTGATGATTCGCAGGATTGTTGCAATCTCACCTCTCGCAGGATTGTTGCAATCTCGCCTCCCTTTTCATTGTCGGCGATAGTGATACAATTTATCATGTTATTTAATTTAATGCGATATACCGGTTATACTCAAGCTACTTTAAAACTCATGGAGCTGGACACGCAAGCGCAACAATGTGAAGCGGCTGTTCATGGGCGAAGCCTAACGCCCATACCGGCTTCGGTATATCGGTATAATTTGCAAGTATTGGGAATTGTTTTTTGGTGGTAATCATGACATATTCAGTTTTGCCCGTTTTGTGGGAATCGGAATTTTTTGCTTTCCCTATTGGTAGGCTGGAGCTTCCGGCTGATTATTCGCCGGAACAACTCGAAGCATCCCTGCAACTCAATCGTAATCGATTCCGATTGGTTTGTATCTCACTTGAGCGAAACGGTCCCGATTCGATTCCCTCTAACGAAGCGGAATGCGTTTGTATTGATCGCCGTTTGCGGCTTACTAAATCTGTTCCTGATAACGTCAATAGTCTTGATACACACGTTCGAGCTTATACTTCTACATTTTGCTCAAAATGGCTCGAACAACTCGCCGTCCAGTCCGGTCAATTGTCCCGCTTCAAACGCGATCCGGAATTAAGTTCGCATTTTGAACGGCTCTTTCTTACATGGATAAATTATTCTGTCTCCGGCGAATTCGCCGACAGTATCTGGACATGGCGTGAAGGTGATCGGCACGTTGGACTCGTTACAATCCGGTGCGTCAGACGACAATTAAATGAACAAGGTGATTTTGAACGCGAAGGTTGTATAGAGCTTCTGGCAGTAGATAGCCAATTTCGCCGACACGGAATAGGTACGCATCTTTTTGACGCATGCGATTTTTGGTGTAGCTCTTTGGCAATGAAAAACGTTACCTTGACTACACAGCTTGAAAACGAACAAACTATCAAATTATGCGAAAAAATCGGCTACAAACGAGCCGGAGAATCAACTGTCTATCACTACTGGAGTCCGGGATGGGTTTACGATACAAGATACGGCTGGATAAGTAAAATTGATACGCCATAGCTTTTGTATGCCGAAGCCGACACAGATTTGGTGTGATTGAGAGTTTAAGTTGTGATTATATCGATTGCGATATAATCGGATTGCGAGGTACGTTCAATGTAAACTGCTCGTACTATGAATTTCAACAATTGTATATTCAAGTTGTTTTAAAATTCCTGAAGCTACGGTAAACCTGCAACGCAGAGCGTTAGGCAAGCGCAACAACGTGAAGCGGTTGTTCAGGGGTGAAGTCTACCGGCTATGGTGTACCTAAGCCGGTATGGACGGTAAGCCTACCTTCCGAAATGATAGGCAAGCAGCGGTTGACGAAATTCAAAATGCGAATGGTCGAAAATGGGAGATTATTATGGCTTACGCTTGGAGTAAAGACCTTGAAACGGGTAACTTGTTAATTGATACTCAACATCAACAATTGATCAAAGCCGTCAACGAATTATTGGCAGCTTGCTCAACCGGACAAGGACGTGACGTGCTAAATAACACGTTGAATTTTTTAGAATCATATACCGCAAAACATTTCGGGGATGAAGAAAGGTTGCAAATACAACACCAATATCCCGACTATACCAACCACAAAGTACTACACGAAAATTTCAAAAAATTCGTAAACGAACTCGTAAACCAAATCAAAACAAGCGGAGCAACTACTTCGCTTGTCAGTAAAGTTACTTTTGGTGTTGGTGACTGGTTGGTGAATCACATAAAGAAGGAAGATATGAAGGTCGCCGTGTACATCAAAAGCAAAGAAAATTAATGTGCTACCGATATCTTTCAAGCTACTTTGATATTCCTGAATTGAACACGGAAACGCAACAACGCGAAGCGGCTGTCCAAGGGCGAAGACTATCGCCTATGCCGGCTTCGGTATGGAATAATTCTTTCCTACTCATAAACGAATGAAGTTTTATTGGAGATCGGTATTGTTACTTGTTTTGGTACCTGCTATTGATTTGGTGGGGCTTTGGGCTTTTGCGTGCATGTTTGGTTTTATTTTTGTTTTTGCGGTTATTGTCGGTGTTAGTATTTTTGGTGTATTTTTGGCGAGGCATCAAGGGACGTATTGTTGGATTGAGTTCAATCGCCAAATTGACAACGGCGAAGTGCCTAAAACACCGGTGATGAATGGAATGTTGATATTGATTGCGGCAATGCTTTTGATTGTGCCGGGGGTATTGAGTGATTGTTGCGGGATTTTGTTGTTGTTTCCGTTTGTGCGGGCAATAATTATTGACCATTTGACAATGCGGTTTGAAAACTATCGCAAACAAACAAAAAACGGAAACAACACTGATAATAACAAAGAACCAATAAGCACAATCGATATATCGTAAGACATCGCCCTGAAATAAAATGCCCTAAAGTTAGGGGAGGTTTTGTACTAGCGTGTAACCGGTATTTGCGATAGATTGCGATCTTGAACAACCGTTTCGCGTTGTCATGTTTTCGTGTACTGGTTTTGTTTAGTGAGGTTGAGATGAAATTGACAGTTAATAGTGAAGAATGTGAATTTGCCGAAGAAATTACCGTGCATGAGCTTTTGGAACAGCTAAATTTGTTAGGGCAATTTGTCGCAGTTGAGCGTAATTATTGCATAGTTCCTTACAAAACTTTTAATTCGACAAAATTATATGAAGGTGATGTGCTTGAGTTGGTAACACTCGTAGGCGGAGGGTGATGTACTGTAGCCGCTCAATAGTACTCAAGGGAGGTTCTAAAAACCACCTGTAGCGGAAGCGTGTCCGATTTCGGCAGCGAGGACGCTACCGTTACAGGACCAAAATGAGTTTTTAGCAACTTCCCTTTTTGTTAAAATTGTTCGCGAAAGACCGGTTCGGGGAAAGTATCATTTGGTAAATAATAAGGATGTTTTTATGATTTTGATGATAGACAATTATGATTCTTTTACGTTTAATCTTGTGCAATATTTGCGAATGCTTGGCAGTGAAGTGCAAGTTTTTCGTAATGATAAGATAGATATTTCGGCGATAAATTCACTTTCGCCATCCGGTATAGTAATATCGCCCGGACCCGGTCGCCCTGAAGAAGCTGGCATTTCGCTTGATGTGATACGAGAGTTCAGCGGCAAGATACCTATTTTGGGCGTGTGTCTTGGTCATCAATCGATTGTCCAAGTTTGCGGCGGCAACGTGATTCGGGCAAAAAAAATTATGCACGGCAAAACGTCAAAAATAAAATGTGACGGCACAGGAATATTTCAAGGAATAACAGGCGTGTTTGAAGCTATGCGTTACCATTCGCTCGTCGCCGAACGTGAGACATTGCCCAACGATTTAATAATCACCGCAGAATCGGAAGATGATAACGAAATAATGGGCGTGCGGCACAAAAGTTTACCGTTGGAAGGTATTCAATTTCATCCCGAAAGCATAATGACAATCATAGGAAAAAGACTGCTAAGAAATTTTATAAATTCATTGGTGTAGAGAGTTTTTTTGTACTTTTTTGTCCAATATTTTTTTATAGACTATAGAGACGCAAAGGACAGAAGGGACAACGCGAACATTTATACCGTAGCCGGTAGGGCGATAGGCTTCGCCCTTGAACAACCGTTTCACGTTGTTACGTTTGCGTGTTCAGCTCCATGAATTTTAAAGTAGCTTGAGTTTACTCAACATCATGCCTAACCGTTATAAAATAATTTTATAACGGCTTCGGTATTGCGTAATGGTTTTCCTAAGATTTTAAAATTGTTTTAGTTATAATTTCACCAAATTTATGCTTACCGTCCGTCCCTTTCGTAATGAAAATCCTCCGCAACTTTTATCGCTTTGGCGTAAAAGTCAATTGCGTGATAACAGAGCGAAGTTGATGCCGCTTACAATGGGCGTGTTGCAATCTCAAGTTCTTGGGATACCGTTTTTTGATCCGCGTTCAATATGGCTTGCGTTTGTGGGCGACAAGGCGGTGGGTTATATTCATACGTGTCTTTCGCCCAATGAATTGCGTTCGGGATTTACGAAGGAGAGAGGTCATATTTGTTTTATAGCGGTTGATCCTTCTTATGATGATGGGGTGGTTTGTTCGCGAGTTTTGATACGTGCGGGAACACAATATTTGCGAGAATGCGGCGTACAAGAAATATTCGGCGGTTCGTTGCGTCCGTTGCCGTCGCCGCCATTTTATACCGGTTTCTACGGCGGCGGCGAAGCAGTCGGATTTTTCGATTCTGATGCGCATATTGTTCAAGGATTTCTTGATTCGGGTTATACCGCTTGTGCGAACACGGTTCGTTATTCGTTGAAGTTATCGGGTTATACGCCGCCGGTTACGATCAGCACGGTTGGTTGGCGGCAAAATCTTACTTTGATGTTCAATACCGCTCCAGTGCCAATTAATTGGTGGGAATCGTGTTCACTTGCGCATTTTGATTTTATTGACGCGACTGCTTATTTGAATTCGTCGGGCAAAGCTGTTGCCCGAACGAGAGTACGTGTTTCAAATCCGGTGCCGGAAGACAACGGAGCTGAATTTGGGAGAATGTACGCCGAATCGTGGGATGCCGCGCTTATTGATATTCGGGTGCATCCTGATTATCACCAAAGCGGAATAGGTGCCTATGTGCTAGGCGAAATGTTACGGCAATTGGTCGCGCAAAAAATGGTAACAAGAATAGAAGCACACGTACAAGAAGAAATAAAATCACTAAATATGCTGCTGTCCGCAATGAAATGGGAAAAAATAGATACCGGAAAAATTTTTCACAAATCGTATGATTAAAATTTCTGTAACCGTTCGTACAAAAATTCATCAAACACAGAGCTCACGGAGAATTGTAAAATAGCTTTGGGGAATTTTTAAAAACGGTTTTTCACGAGCAGCCTTAACAAATTCCCGAAGGGACGTAATCATTAGCAAATGACAACAATCAGGAAATTTTCAGTACCCCTTTATCGAAAACATAACCTCATTTTCACCTAATTTCCTTAACTAAACAACCACAGTAGCAAATAGTTAAAAAAACACCAACCTCATTATACCGTAGCCGGTAGGGCGATAGGCTTCGCCCTTGAACAATCGCTTCACGTTGTTGCGCTTGCGTGTTCAGCTTCAGGAATTTTAAAACAGCTTGAGTATAAAACCGCTTATTGAACATTAATGGTCATTTATTTGGGGGCGATGCCTTAGCAGAAGATAATAAGGACAATGTAATGCACAGGTCTTATCCGAATTTTCCTGAGTTGCTTGCGGCGAATGATAAATTTTATAATATCGCAAAACAACTACACGACGGAAATACAATCTCAATTGACGGCGCAATTGGTTCCGCACAGGCTCTCGCAATCACCGCTCTTGCACAATCCGACAATCTTCCGTTGTTGGTAATCGTTCCAAATCAAGACGAATTTGATCGAGTTATTTACGATATTGAGCAGTTCGCCAACAACTCAATTGCCGTTATCCGCTTTCCACAACTTCGCGAATTGCCTATACAAAATCCCGCCGCCGAATCCAAAACAATTAACGTTACAAATAATCAACCGCCGAAAAACGATCTCGACGAAACATTAACCGAAGACGATGATTCTCTTGAAGAAGAGCTCAATTCTCTTTCGCGAACAGACGACATATTCGGCGAACGTCTCCGCGTTCTCAAAACATTATCCAATGAACCCGCCTCAAATTTTCTAAAGCAAAACCGTTACATTATCGTTACAACAATTGCGTCGTTAATGCAACCGATTCCGCCTGCAAAATTGCTCAATTCTAATACTCTTTCGCTTGTTTCCGGTATGCGAATAAATATTGGGCAATTGCGTAAAAAGTTGGTTAGTGCTGGTTTTCATGCAACTTCCGCCGTAGAGTTATCTGGTGAATTTGCGGTTCGCGGTTACATAATTGATATTTTTGCGCCGGATTGGGAGAAGCCTATTCGTATTGAATTTTTTGGCGACGAGGTAGAATCGATTCGGCAATTTGACATAACCACCCAACGCTCTCTTAATCCTATCGAGCAGATTGATTTCACTTGGATTTCGCCGGCAAAATCGACCGGTGCGGTATTGCTTGATTATTTGCCGGACAAATTACCGATAGTTGTTTGTGAGTTGAGCGAGTTGGTACGGCAAGGTGAGATTTATTTTGAGCGGGCGGAAAATCAAAAAATATTGCCGTCGGTTTCGGATTTATTGAAACGAATATTGAAACATCCGTCCGTTTCAATTTCGGCTTTGATAGAGGGCGAATCCGAGCATCATATTCGTTTACCTGTCATGTCGGTTGAGCGGTTTTGCGGCGGTCTGGAAACTGTGCAAGCCGAACTTAACAGAACGGAGTACGGGCAAATTTATATTTTTTGTCCTACGGTTGCGGAGTCAAAACGATTAGCTGAAGTGTTTGCTGATTTGAGTCCAACGAAATCGGGGCGTTTGCATTATGTTGTCGGGCAGCTCACATCCGGTTTTGAGATACAATTGAATTTGCCCAATGAAAACGTAACAAAAATTCCCGCAACAGAAGACGACAAAATTTCGCCGCTTACAAGCAAGCTGAAAAAATTGAAGGTAAAAAATTCAAATGCGGCGGTTGCGAATCAGACGAATTCGGTTGATTCGCGTTTGCAATCTGTCGGCGGTAAGTTGACGGTTTTTTTTATTCTTTCTTCCGGCGAATTATTTTCACGCAATGATATTCGCCGTCCTCGACAACGGCATCTTGGTCGGGTGTTGGATTCGTTTCTTGATCTTAAAGCTGGTGATTATGTTGTTCATGTTGCGTATGGGATAGCGCGTTATCGTGGTTTGGAGATGGTGTTGCGTCAACAGCAGGAGGAGGAACATTTACGTCTTGAGTTTGCGGACAATCAAGCTGTTTTGGTACCGATTTCTAAAATTAGTTTGGTGCAAAAATATGTTGGCGGTACGCGTTCTGCTCCGCGTCTTTCACGGCTTGGCAGCGCAACATGGGCGCATCACAAAAACGCGGCGCGTGAAGCTGTATTTGATTTCGCCGATGAAATGATCGAACTTCAAGCAAGACGTGATTCTGCCGTAGGGATTACTTTTCCGCCGGATTCGGATTGGCAAAATATTCTTGAGTCGTCTTTTCCATTCAAAGAAACGCCGGATCAATTAACGGCAATTGACGCGGTGAAAGATGATATGCAACTTGCGCGTCCGATGGATCGATTGCTTTGCGGTGATGTTGGTTTTGGCAAAACAGAGGTTGCGATTCGTGCGGCGTTCAAGGCGGTTGATGCTGGTTATCAAGTCGCGGTGCTTGTGCCGACAACAATTCTTGCCGAACAACACGCGCATACCTTCAATGAGCGAATGAACGAATTTCCCGTAACAATTAAAGCATTATCGCGTTTTCAATCGCGTGCAGAGCAGAGTACGATTATACAAGGTATTGCTTCGGGCGGTGTTGATATTGTGATTGGTACGCATAGAATTCTTTCGCATGAAATATCGTTTCACAATTTAGGGTTGGTTGTTATTGACGAGGAACAACGTTTTGGCGTGAATCACAAAGAGCGTTTGAAACAATTTCGCGAATCGGTTGATGTGCTTACAATGACGGCAACACCGATTCCGAGAACGTTGCATTTTTCTTTGCTTGGCATACGTGAAATTTCAAATTTGGAGACACCGCCGGAGGATCGTTTACCGGTTGAGACGCATGTGATTAGGTTTGACGATGATGTTATTCGCATGGCGGTATTGCGTGAGCTTAATCGCGGCGGTCAAATATTTTTTGTGCATAACCGTATTGCAGATTTGGAGCATCTTGCGGGGCGATTGCAACGAATTGTGCCGGAGGTTCGTATTGGAATAGGTCATGCGGGGATGAGTACGGACGAGTTGGAAGATGTTATGCACAGGTTTATAAATCACGAATTTGATATGCTTGTCTGCACAACTATTATCGAAAGCGGTCTTGATATTCCCAACGCTAACACGATATTTATTGACGAGGCGAATCATCACGGGCTTGCCGATTTACACCAACTTCGAGGACGTGTTGGCAGATTCAAGTATCAAGCGTATTGTTATTTGGTTCTGGCAAAAATTCAATCCTTGACCTCGCAAGCAGCGAAACGGCTCAACGCAATCAAAGAGTACGCGAAATTAGGAAGCGGGTTTCATATTGCGATGCGTGATCTTGAAATACGCGGTGCGGGTAACATTCTTGGCGTACAACAAAGCGGTCATATTGCGGCGGTCGGGTATGAAATGTATTGTCAATTATTGGAGACCGCAATACGGACAATAAAGCGGTTGCCGCAAAAAACATCTATTGAGGTTGAGGTGGATTTACCCGGACTTGTTTTGATTCCGATGGCGTATATTGAGGATCACAGGATCAAAATAGATATTTATAGACGGCTATCGAGAATTACGACGTTGGAGGATTGCTATGATATGCGCAATGAAATGTTAGATAGGTTTGGCAAGTTGCCGGTTGAGGTTGAGCGGTTAATTATGCGGATGAGGATAAAAATAGTTGCGCACAGTTATTCGATCAGGGTAATAAGATTGCAACACGGACTTTTAAATGACAACGGATATATTGTTCTTGAGTTTTCGTCGCAAATTACAATTAAAGAGTTGAAGGACAGGTTAGCAAAAAGACGCATTGAGTTACGAATCGTTGACAGCGAACGCAACGCCTACGTCCCGCTCCCGCCAAAAATTACACCAGAAAGTAACCCCGACACCATCCTAAAATTCGCCAATAAAATTTTCGCCGACATCAGATAGCTAAAAAAATAATTGTCCTTTCGCTTACAAAAATAGTCATTCCCTCTTGTCCCTCGCTTATTCACAGAGCATAGCGGTGTGTGATTTTGGACAGCATCACGGTAGAGGCGATAATCGGGATATTATTCCCAATTGTTCTTGACCACTATCCACAAATCACAAACCACTGAATCTTTAACGACCAACTGTGAAACATTAATTTCACGGTTCTACATCTACTGTTTTTCCGTATTCAACGATCCTTTTTGGCAAGCAACGTTCCGGAAATTTCACGTATTTAACGTTTTTGAAGTTATCGCCGCATACGATGTTACGTTCTAACACGACTTTGCCACAGCAACAATCGGGTGTAACTTCTTCGGCTTGGACAACCGTGTGACGGTCGCAAACGCCAAAATTAATACGCGGCAATTTGATTACCGGAAATGCAATTCGCGGTAAATGCAATTTTCCAAACCGTCTGACGTGATGTCCATTGCACACCGGCGCAACTGTTTTGTGGGCGTCACATACCTTAACTTCAACTGCTTTATCTGTTGATTTTTTGGCATTGTCCGCTTTATCGTCCGCAATTGACGAGTTTGTAAAAATAACAAACGAAGCAACCGCAGCTAAACAAAACGCAAAGAAACTCTTAGTCATTTTTTAATCTCCTTCTATTCTATAGTAGGTTTGTACTATGGGCTTACGTGCCGATCAACTTCCAAACGCAGGAAGTTAAATATCAAATCGGAACTATTCCCAAAGCCATTTACACAACATTTTCCAAAATTTTGCAAAGCTGTCAATATCCCTGTCCGCCCATCTTGCGCAATTAGCATAATCGGCAAAGTAGCTACAATAGAAAAAGTCATAAATCGTAGCCGGTAAGGCGAGAGGCTTCGCCCTTGAACAACCGCTTCGCGATGCTACGCTTGCGTGTTCCGCTTCAGAAATTTTAAAACAGCTTGAGTATAGCATTTTGGCAATTCATAAAACCACCGTCTGTGAGTCATAAAATCAGGCACACAGACGACGCAGATTTTGGAGGGACATTCGCAAGATCAGAAAATAAAATCTGGTCCGCGATCATCTTTAGGCATCGCCTAAAAATTAATTTTATTCGAATTCGGTCGAATACTATCGGACTGAAAATTGACCGAATTTGAAATATTGTTTTCTGGTGTTGACCGATTAAAAAAATCTGTCATAACATTGTCTTGAAATTTTTGCTTTCGATTTCATCAATAGTTGGAATTCATAGTACAATCGGATCGGTGTATTAGGTATGTTGTTCAAAGAAAAATTAAAAACTTTGTTGCTTAAATCGGGCGCATTTCGTTTACGTCAGATGATGTTGCCGCGTTCGGTTTTGATTCTTGCTTATCATTCGGTTGCAACAGATTGGCGCAAGCAAGCGGATTATATTACGCGCGGAATTACAACAGATGCCGACATATTCGAAGATCACATGCGTATCCTTCGTCAAGAATATAACCCAATTACGCTTGAAGAGGTTAGTGATGGGCTTCGTGGGACGTTTTCGTTACCTCCGCGTTCTATTGTTGTTACGTTTGACGATGGGTTTGCGGACAATTACAGTGTTGCTGCTCCGATTATGGAGAGGTATGGAATTCGCGGGACAATTTATCTAACAGTCGGCGCAACTCTACGACAAGAATTACCTTGGTTTTGCCGGACAAATTTTTTATTCCAACGGGCGAAAAACAAGAATATAATTTTGACGGACAAGAAAACAAACCGGACGTGGCATTTGGGCGATCAGTTGGAGAATCGGGAGGCGTTGGTATTGTATTGTCATCCGTGTGCGAGGTTGAGTGGTGATGAGTTATCGGATTATGTTAGCGGGCTTGAGTCGTGGTTTGGTTTTGGTCTTGATTTGAAAGAGGTTCGCGGAATGATGACATTTGAACAAGCCCGCGAACTCCGGCAACGCGGTCATATCATCGGCAATCATACTTTTTCGCATTGCAATGTTGCTCATATACCGCGTGAGTTATTGCAACTGGAAATGGTCGAGTCAAATGAAATTTTGGAGCGTGAGTTAGGCGAACCGGTTGAACATTTTTCGTACCCGCACCCTTGTCTCAACCCGCAATGGAACGATGCAACCCTCGCCGAAACCGAAAAACTCAATTACAAAACTGCCGTGCTGACAAGTTTTGGTCAAGTTACAAGTCGCCGCTCGCCGCTTCTTTTGCCGAGAATACTCTTGAATAATCAGGACAATAAAGAATTTCGCTGGAAATTGGAAAACGCATTGGCTAAAATCCAAGTATAAAAACCGTGAAATGTTCTATTATTGTCCCCAATGTCCCATAAGTCCTTTGTGTTCCTTAGTGAAATCTCTCTTTTGTGCTTTTCGTGTTATACTGAAGCTGTTTTAAAATTCCTGAGGCTGCGGTAAACCTGCAACGCAGAGCGTTAGGCAAGCGTAACAACGTGAAGCGGTTGTTCAAGAGCGAAGCCTATCGCCCTGCCGGCTACAGTATTGTCCCTAAAAAATTCGTAATTGCGCAACGATAATATATGTCGAAAATTATCCGTAAAATACGAGCGTGTTTGTCTCTGATTTGGCAAGGGCGTTTTTTTGTATTGTTTCAAGCGATAGTGGAGGCGTTTATTCCTCGAAGTTTGGGCGGGTTGAATAAGCAGATTTTTTATAAATTATGTTCAAGCGGTTTTGAAATTCCCAACGCTGAACACGCAAACGGGGTTGAAATTGTGTTGGGTACGGAGTCATCTGTTGTGGAGATTGTGCGTGATCTTTATTCGGGTGATTCGGAAGCGTTGAAGTTTTACGAGAATTTTTATCGTAATGGTATAGAGGCTTGGATTGCCCGATCAGGCGGTAAAGTTGTTGGTGTGGTTTGGCTTTATACGGGCAAATATCTTGCTAATTGGGGAGGTTATGACGCTTGGCTTTTACAAGTAGAAATTGAACCGACCGCGAAATTTGTAGCGAATGTATTTGTTGATCCTTTGTGGCGCAGCAAGAAAATTTTTCGTACAATAATTGCGCATTGTGTGGAAGTTTATAGCGGCAATAGTTTTTATTCTTGTGTTGAGGAGTTAAATAGTACGTCGGTCAAGGCGCATGAGCGTATAGGTTTTCGGAGTTGTGCGTTTGTTTATTATGTTCGTTTTTTACAGCGAACGTATTGTATTTTTGTGATAAAAAATGTAAAAGGCTACTGGCGGCGTTGGTTTCGTTTGCAGTGCGGCGAGGCTGCCCAAATTTCAATCTTGGAAAAATGAATGCACGAATTATTACAGTAGAAGAAGAGCTTATTTCGCTCAAGGATTCATGGAACCGTCTTGTTAAATCGAATGCAGAGACGGATGCGCCGTTTTTTTCGTGGGACTGGTTTTATCATTCGTGGCAGCATTTTGGTAAGCCGCAAGGTTGGACGCTTGCGGTAACGGCGGTATTTGACGGTGGGAAATTGAAGGGTATTTTGCCGTTGGTCGATGGCAAGCGAAAATCTTGTGGGGTTACGTATCGGACGCGAATGTTTTGTGATGTTGGAATGTCGCCGCGAAATATGGTTTATTTTGATCCGCAATGTGATCAAGTTGAGATTTTTCGTACAATTTTTGACGAACTTTTCAGCAAACGGCGAACTTGGGACATGATTGAGCTTGGTAATATTCCTGAGACTTCATCGTTTCACAAATTTTGTCTGGAAGAAAAAATTCCGTATTCGGCGTTGATATGTTGGCAGGGATTCAAGTCGCCGTTTATTGAGTTGGGCGGGACGTTGGACGATTATTTTGAAAGTCTGGAAGGCAAGACGCGCAAGGATTTACGGCGGAGAATGCGCAAATTCAAAGACTATGGCGATGCAAAAGTTGTGCAATTTTTTGAGAGACCGGATGAGATCAATACGGGGTTGGAGTTGTTGTTTGAGGTTCATAGGCATAGTTGGAAGGGAGAATTTTCGAATCCGCAATACCGAGAATTTTACAAAAAAATATCGCATGTTTTGAGTCAAAACGGGGATGTTATTGTTGCTGTAGCGATGTTAAATTCTGTACCTATTTCGGCTGGATATATTTTGAAAAACGGTGATACTTATTTTTCGCTTGTGAACGATCACGATATCAAATTCCGCGAGATTGCGCCGGGTATGATTCTTTTTGTGCATGAATTGGATTATATGATCAAGACCGGTATAAAAAAATTCGACTTTTGCGGGACAATCTACGATTACAAAGAAAAATTATCCGGCAATATACTCAATCACTCAACCTTCCAAATATTCCACAACAACATAAAATCAAAATTCCTATATTACGCAAAAACTTTCTGGCTTCCGTTATTCCGCAAAATTTTGCGTAAACCGGAATCAGATGACCTCATCGCAAAAATTAAACACTTCAATATCAGACGTTGAAAATTTTTAAATATTCTGGTTGACATTTGACTTGTGTTCAATTAAACTTGTGGGGCTTGGTCTGGATCGTGCGGTGTATTTTCTTGTCGTGCAGTTTCGGCAACACTTCGCGATTGTTTTGAAAGACTGATTGTACTACTGTTTGATTTCGGTCAATTGAAAAATTTTGAAACCTGCCTTTCGATGTGTGAGGGAACAGCGG
>JAIRWK010000072.1 GCA_031268995.1 Planctomycetaceae bacterium | reverse complement strand
GGTGTTGCGAATTTACGCGGTTTAAACCTTTCACAATTCAATTTGACCGGCTGTCAATTTTTGGGCGACTTGACGGATGTAAATTTCACCGACGCAGTTATAAGCAAATGCGATTTCGGCTGGCTTTCAAATATCACCATTGATCAAATTAAGTCAACATGGAATTACAAAACCGGTCGAATGAACGGAATAAAATTACCCGAAGAAATCCAAAAAACATTAGATGCTGAAAAAAATAACCCGAAAAAATAGTTGTTCTGAAACCGGTACAAGCAATAATAGGCTTCGCCCTTGAACAACCACTTCACGTTGTTGCGTTTCTGTGTTCAGCTTTAACACAACTTGAGTATAATAGCAACAAATGTTTATTATTTGTGCCTTTATGCCCTTCGTTGTGAATAATTTTAACACGAAAGGCACGAAAGTTACGAAAGACACGGAAGAGGAATTTAAAAGAAACTTTTCATGTTTTTTGTGCTTTTCGCGTTAAAAAATATTCAATCGGATGAAAAAAATACAATAAATTATAACCTTTAACACATGCGAGTAGTTCATATTATTACGCGGTTGATAGTTGGCGGAGCGCAAGAAAATACGTTGTTGAATTGTGCGGATTTGGCGGGGGATTTTGGTGATGATGTTTTGTTGATAATTGGTGCGGAGACGGGACCGGAAGGGTCGCTTTTTTCTGAAATTCGCGATAAATTTTCTGTACTTGTGCTGCCTGATTTAGTCCGTTCAATTTCGCCATATCACGATATTCGAGCTTGTTTTAATTTGCGGCGAGTTTTGCTTGAGTTTAAACCTGATGTTGTTCATACACACAGTGCCAAAGCAGGCATTCTTGGGCGTTTGGTTGCTTGGAATCTTAAAGTGCCGTTGGTCGTCCATACAGTTCACGGCGCACCGTTTTACCCATACCAAAATATTTTTGTACGAAAATTCTACCAATTCTGCGAACGCTTTGGCGTGAAACGTTGTCATGCAATGATCTCTGTTGCGGACGCGATGACGGATTTAATGACCAACGCCAATATTGCAAAAAAAGATAAATTCACAACAATATACAGTGGCATGGAAGTTGACCGATTTCTAAACTCCGAACAACTCCGCACTCCAACACGAAAACAATTCGATATCGGCGAAGATGATATTGTTGTCGGCAAGATAGCAAGATTGTTTCATTTGAAAGGGCATGAATATTTGATCTCTGCGGCGGAGTCAATATTGCAAGAGGTTCCATTGGTGAAATTTATGTTTGTCGGCGATGGTGTTTTGATGGAGCGGTTTCGCGGAGAGGTTGAGTTGTGTGGGATTGCGGACAGGTTTATTTTTACAGGGCTTTTGCCGCCCGAACAAATTCCGGCAACAATATCGGCAATGGATATCGTAGTACACACAAGTTTGCGAGAAGGATTAGCTCGCGTGTTGCCGCAAGCATTGTTAGCCGGCAAGCCCGTTGTAAGTTACGATATTGACGGAGCGCGTGAAGTTGTAATAGACGGTGTTACCGGCTACCTGCTGCCGCCTAAATCAATCAAACAACTCAAAAACGCAATCGTAAAACTCGCAACCTCGCCGGATTTGAGAATAAAATTCGGACAAACCGGAAAAGAACTATTCGCAAACAAATTCAACCACCACAACATGACTTCACAAATCAGAAAATTATACGAATCATTTTTGAAAAAATAATATACCGTAGCCGGTAAGGCGATAGGCTTCGCCCTTGAACAACCGCTTCATGTTGTTGCGCTTGCGTGTTCAGATCCATGAATTTTAAAGTAGCTTGAGTATAATATGAAAAGCATGAATAGACGTAACACAGTGTGAACGGTTACAAATTTTTTTTACAGATTTATTATGAATAGGTTTGTTGTTTTATTGCATAGGTCGGATGGCGGTGTTTTTTGTGAAGAGCATTGGGATATTATGTTGGAGGTTTATGTGGATGGTTGCGGGCAACTCGATACGTGGTCAATACCGCCGCAAATATGTTTGCTCGAAATAAAAAACGCTAATTTGAATAAGTTAAATTCATTTTCTTGTCCGGCAAAAAAGTTACCGTATCATCGGTTGGCGTATCTTGATTACGAAGGTGAAATTAGCAATAATCGCGGAAACGTTCAGAAAATTGACAACGGAACTTACCAAAAAATCAGCAATAATAAATTTAAATTATCCGGCAATTTATTAGACGGCGAATTGACAATCACCGATACGCCCGATTCATGCGAAATAATTTTTGTACCGTAACCTCCGTTGAATATTAGGTATCGCCCTGAAATAAAATTATACCTTAGCTGGTAGGGCGATAGGCTTCGCCATCGAACAACCGCTTCACGTTGTTGCGCTTACGTGTTCAGCTTCAGGAATTTTAAGTAGCTTGAGTATATGATAGCACGCGAATAACGCAGATTTTTAAAGATGGTCGCGGTATAAAAAAATTGCGGGCGAGAGGATTTGAACCTCCACGCCACGAAGGCATTGGATTCTAAGTCCAACGTGTCTGCCATTCCACCACGCCCGCAAAAAAATAATAGAATCAACCAAAGAAGCCACAGATCGTACCGTAGCCTGCAGGGCGATAGGCTTCGCCCTTGAACAACCGCTTCACGTTGTTGCGTTTGCGTGTTCAGCTTCAGGAATTTCAAAGTGGCTCCAGTATATCACGGTTTTGTAAAACGTCAATCACCGTAATCATGTCCAAAATTTTCTCTTCATTTTCAAGTTCAAGTAAATCATCTGCCGCATTTCCTGACACGGATGACTTGAAGTTTATCGACTTTCAAGAATACAGATGTGCAATTGTTGCGGACAAAATTTATCAACTTGCGGATCTTTCGGAAATAGGTTTGCCGACTGCCTCGTTTGCCCAAATTCAAAATATTTTCGGTGACCCGCAAATATTGCCTCACGAATCAGACGGATTCCGCGTGCAACTTCATCACGATCAGCATTCGGACAAATTCATTTTATGTTTCGGCGGGACAATTCCTTGCAACATCACAGATTGGCGAACCAACTTTAATCAATTCTTCGGCAAAAGAGCTGAACAATACGTTCGCGGAATTGAATTAGCCGGTCAAATTCGCAATGATTATATTGACCGTGTGATTGTTACGGGACACTCGCTCGGCGGCGGAATCGCAACAGCAGCAGCAATCTCACGAAAACTAAAATGCTTCGTCTTCAACCCGCCAGCAATCCATAAAAATACACTCAAAGAATTTGAGCCGTTGGAAATTCGCGAAATCGATAAACTAATAACACGATTCGTCGTTGCTGGCGAGTTCCTCGATCTCGTCAACAAAACAATCAGCATCAAGCACAACCGAATCGGAAAAAAACAACAACTCTACGGAAGTTACAAAATACCAAACTTGATCGGATTATTTTTCGGTAGAAGGTTGTTGGCAAAAATTATCCCGAACCCAATAATACTTCTAGTCAGCACAATCGGTTTGCCGCTCTTGGAAAAAAGTTTAGCATTGCATCGCATGGATGAAGTTTTGTACGGTCTGAAAAAATATTTGACCATCAAATCGCCCAAATAGAATATGGTATACCGTAGCCGGTAGGGCGATAGGCTTCGCCCTTGAGCAACCGCTTCACGTTGTTGCGCTTTGGGAATGTCAAAACAGCTTGAGTATAATGTCTTGCACTCAAATTTAAAACCAGCACGAGATCAAATTCTATTTTCTGATCTTGCGAATATCTCTCCCAAATCTGCGTCGTCTGCGTGCTGATTTTAAAATGGACAAAGTATTTTTGATCGAAAATTACCTAAAATCACTTTTATTACCAATGTCTCTAAATTACTGAAAATTGTGATCGAGTCTTAGATTTTTTGTAACTATTCAGTCGACGGAATTTTTATCAACCACAGAGAACACAAAGTTCACAGAGGTGAATTTTAAATACGAAAATATACGAAAGAGTTGAAAATGAAATTTTCGTCTATTTCAT
>JAIRWK010000429.1 GCA_031268995.1 Planctomycetaceae bacterium | reverse complement strand
ACAAAAATACCCAGCCAAACCAAAAAATCAAATACAACCACTAATCAAACAAAAAAATCGTTACCAAAAATCAACCTTATTAAAACCACTTTCCTGTACAGAAAAACCAGTCCACCTCTGGATTACAGGATAACAGGATTATCAGGATATAAAAAAATCCTGTCTATCCTGCAATCCTGTTAAATCCTGTCAAAAAAATAAAAACTGAATTTCATAGTGCTATGGGTATATACAACTAAACCGTCTGAAATGTCCTCACATTCCGTCCCTAACTGGATGAGAACAATGTTTTACCTTTTTTCTATCAATCGACTGAATAACCACCATCACTTCCGTATCGTGCGTAACATGAGTTAAAATTTTTTCGTGATTTTCGTCCCTTTCGTGTTAAAAAAATCTCCCTTTTTGTGCTTTTCGTTTAAAAAATAAAGTACAGTTCCGATAATTCCGATTTTTCCGGCATTAGGTGTATTCTTAAATTTTGATTTTCCCGCAAACCGAAAATAGGGGTGCGTAGTGCCGTTTTATACTGTTTGCACTTATATTCAAGCGATACCGACACCAAATCATAGGGGAAAAATAAGTGGTGAGACTGTCAAATCTAAAAAACTGTCCTAAAAAATTAGTCGTGGCAAAAAATTTAAGGTTTTCTACTCAAGCTGTTTTCAAATTCCCAAAGCTAAACACGGAAGCACAACAACATAAATCGGTTGCGCATGGGCAAAGCCTATCGCGGAGACCGGCTTCGGTGTCATTTGGGATTACGGTTTTATTGGTTTTACAATTTGTCTTTTTTCAACTATTCGGCGCGGAAGTTTCCGTTTGCGCGTCCGATCTAACGGCACAACCTCCTATTGCGACAAGTTCTGCGTCCAAAAGTAAAATTTATCCTGTTGCAGTTGTCCGCCAACTATCACAAATCGCGGCAAGCGAACATGAAACTGTAAAACCACTCGTAGAATGGGCAAAAAACGCAAAACCGCTGATTGACGATTTGATTTCAAGTTGGGAAAACGGCGATTTTGAAACGTGCGAAAAACATCTCGACGCGGTTGGAAAATCGATCTTTGAGCTTGATTCGTTGCGTAACTCTTTGTCTGGTTCTATTTTGTCCTCAAAAACCGAAACAGCTGCAATCACGCTAAACGCAACACCCCCCGAATTAATAGCCCAAACCGAAAAAACAACCCCGAAATCTTCTGATGAAATTTTATCGAGACAATATATTCCCGATGAAGTTGCGATTGAGGAGTTGCAATATGGGCTTGAGCGGCGTTATATTGTTTGGAAACTTGCGTTTGCGGTTGAGACGAGTGAAAAATTTCCGATTTCTGCTAATTTGAACAAAAGCAAAGAAGACTTGGATAAACTGATTCAATTGACGCTAGCGGCGGAAAAATTCTTGCTAAACAATAAATCAACCACATCCAAAGGCGAAAAAGTCGGTGAATTGTGGGTCGATTATTTTGAGACAAAAAATCTTGTGCAGTATGTAGAAGCGTATAAAAAATTGATTTCCGAAAAGCCTGAAAACAACGCTAATTACAATAAAATTTCGGCGGCTTCTTTGGAATCATTTTGTTCGTTGGTGAATATTATTCTGTATCGTTTTACGGACAACCGGCTTACGGATAAGCAGATTGAGTATCTCAAATCGTCTGCGGTTCGCGATTGGCATTCGGGGCTTATGAATTGGGGAGCGGACACGGTTTCGCCAAAGTTATTGTTAGCTGATATTGAGCGTTACGAAGATCGCGTTGGTATGAGTGATATGCAAAATCTGTTCCGCTCGGCAACACGGATGGCGTTTTCGCGGTCTGACGCATCGCGAAGGCTTGGGTTGATTGTGCATGAAATTTACGGCGGTTCAAATGTTAAATTATATTTGTCAAAGGTGTTAGTAAATCACCTTGTCAACGTACCAAACAAAGAAATCAAATCGTTTCGCGAATACATTCAAAATCAGCGTGTTGTCGGTAAACGTGCGTCGGATTTTGATGTTAAGGTGAATTTTATTCCCGATTCCGAACGGCTTTTACTTTCGGTTGATGTTGAAGGAGTAATCGAAACGACAAGTCGGGCAAACGCTTTTGCAACAACTTTGTACAGCAGCGGCGAGGCGAAATGTACCGCACAAAAACAAATCGAACTCACAGAAGACGGCTTCCAACTTTCGCCCGCAAAAGTAAAAATCGAAAGTAACCGTTTGCAACTGCGGGGAATACGTACAGAATTCGACAACGTGCCATTGGTGTCGAATCTTGTGCGGGCGATTGTATTTAGCCAATATGAATCGCGGCGTAATGACGCAAAGAAAGAAGCCGGAGCAAAAATCAGGAATCAGGTTAGACAACGAATAGATCAAGAAACCGAAACAGGATTTATCGGCTTCAACGAAAAATTTGGCAACTTAATGGAGAAATCCAATAACGATTTTGATCTTTTCATTGAGAAGATGGGTTCAATCACGGAAGAGCATTGGCTTTTAACTTCTTGGGCGATTCGCAGTTCTGATATTTTGGGCGGCAACACTCCGGCACCTGCGACGTTGCGCGGTTCGTTTGCGGATATGAAGGTTCACGAGTCGGCACTCAACGCAGTTATAAGCAAACTCGATATTGCCGGCAAGACCGACACGGTAGGCAACTTTCGGGCAATGATCGCGGAACGGTTCAAATATCCAGATATTGCGGAAGCCAGTGAAAATGACGATGCCATAATTGGTTTTGACAAATATAATCCTGTGGTTTTGCGTTTTGTTGATGGAGTTATTGAGCTTACGATTTCGATTGACCGGTTGCAATTGGACAGGCAAACGTATCGCGATTTTCAAGTATTCATAAGATACGAGCCGGTTCGCAACGAGCGAGGCGAGCTTGTGTTACAGCGTCGCGGCGTGATTAGTTTGGAGAAGGCGAGGATTAGTTCTCAAATCGTATTACGTGCGGTGTTCGGCAAGATATTTCCAGAGGAAAAGACTTTTTCCCTTACGCCGAAATTTCTCAAAGAGGACAAACGGTTTGAAGGTTTGACGACTGGTTTTTGCAGGATTGGCAAGGGGTGGTTTGCGGTAGCGTTGGTCAATTCAGACGCAAAAGTAGAAAACCCACTAGTCAGCGACAATGTCCCGCAAGAACAATTCAAACGATAAACACCGTCAATTCAAATTGCAATAAGCCTTTAGGCATCGCCCGAAAATAAAATTACCATTAATACCCTAACGTTAGGGGTGGTTCCTTTTACTTTGGAATCGCCCTAAGGTAAAATCGTTTATTGAACATTAATGGTTATACCGTAGCCGGTAAGGCGATAGGCTTCGCCCCTGAACAACCGCTTCACGTTGTTGCGCTTGCGTGTTCAGCTTCAGGGATTTTAAAGTAGCTTCAGTATATTCATTTTTGGGCAATGCCTTACCATCTATGAACATTCATTCGCCGGTTTACACTACTGAAAATGCTTGTCAGGACTGTTATAAATGTATTCGGCATTGTCCTTGTCGGGCAATACGGATTGATAATGGGCGTGCGGGCGTAATTCAGGAACTTTGCGTGGCTTGCGGGATGTGCGTTCGGATTTGTCCGGCAAAGGCAAAGAAAATCCGACCCGATTTGCCGCGAACAAAATTCCTGTTGAATAGCGGGAAAAAGGTTTACGCATCGCTTGCCCCGTCGTTTATAAGTTACTTCAAGCGTTATAAGCCCGAAGCGTTGGCGGCGGCGTTGGTTAGGCTTGGATTTGCCGGAGTGAGCGAAACCGCACTCGGCGCACAAATTGTTAGTGCCGAAACCGCCAAATTTCTCAATAACGCCAAAACCGGAATCTATCTCTCCAGCGCATGTCCCGCAACTGTTGATTATATCAGGAAATACGCCCCAAGTTATGTCAAAAATATTATTCCGGTTTTGTCGCCGTTGCTTTCGCACGCGAAGTTTTTGCGAAGGGTGTTTGGTGAGGATATTGGAGTTGTGTTTTTTGGTCCTTGTGTTGCGAAGAAGAACGAGGCTGACCGCCATCCCGAATTGCTTGATCTTGCGGTTTCTTTCAATGATCTTGTCCAATTTCTCGCGGCGGAAAATATTGACCCCGAAGCAATTAACCCGCAAGATTATGTTCCGATGCTTCCGCAAAACGCAGAAGAGGGCAAGATTTACGCGGTTGAAGGCGGTATGAATGATACATTGCGGGGCAGGCAAGACGGCGTGCGGTTTTTTACGGTTTCAGGGCTTCGTAATCTTGAGCGTTTATTTCGTGATGTTCCCGATCCGGCACAAATCGGTAATAGCAAGGTTTTTGTCGAATGTCTGGCGTGTTATGGCGGTTGTATCAACGGTCCTGTCATGCCAAATGAGAATGCGGGAACGCTTTCGTCGATAGTTCAAATTGCCAAAGCCTATAACGGCGGGAATAGTCTGGCACGTCGGTTTGATTTGCCGATTACCGAACACAATTTCGCCGAACCCCAAAAAGAACCCGCCGTAACCGAGAAAGAGATTAAAGCCGCGCTTGCTCAAGTGGGTAAGTTCGTTCCATCAGACGAGTTAAATTGCGGCGGTTGCGGATATTTTACGTGTCGGGAGTTTGCGAGGGCGTTGTTGGCGAATAAGGCGGAGATGGAGATGTGCGTGTCGTATTTGCGGCAAGTTGCACAACGTAAAAGCAATGCGTTGATTCGTTATATTCCGGCGGGTGTGGTTGTTGTGGATCGTCATCTTCGGGTGGTGGAGTGCAACCGGCGGTTTGCGGAGTTGTTTGATGACAGTGCGGTTGTTGCGTTTGATTCGTGCGGTTTGGTGGGTGCGGAGTTGCGGTTGTTTGTGGAGTTTAGCGATTTGATTGCAATGGTTCTTGAGAGCGGCGGTGAATTGCAGCGTCCGAATCAGGTTTGCGGGGACAAGATTTTGAATATCAGCGTTTTCACAATTTCACCACAACAAAGCGTAGGGGCAATTGTGCAAAATGTTACAAACCTTGAACTACGACGCGAACAAGTTTCCGAAAAAGCAAGAGCGGTGATTCAAAAAAACATCGTAACCTGCCAAAAAATTGCCCGCAATCTCGGCGAACACATGGCAGAAACCGAAATCCTTCTGCGCGAAATCGCCGGTGCCTACGCAAACAACCAAAAACAAAATAATCTCCAACAAATGAAAATAATAGAGGGAATTTCTGGAAATTAATTTTATTCGAATTCGGTCGATTTCTATCGACTGAAAATCGACTGGATTTGAAATAATTTGTTTTTGGCAATTTTTGGCAAATTGTAAGTCTTAGAAATTTCCTTTGATAATACTCTTTTGTCTCTAATGTCCCTTATGTCCTTTGCCCAAAAAAGAAAAATGCAGTCAGATATATTTGTCGAGATGGAATGTTATCAGTGTAGCCGTGAAGGGGAAGCGGTTTGCGGTGATGATTTTTTGTTTGAGCGGGTTTTGGCGGAGAATCGGCATCTGGCGGTTTTGTCGGACGGGCTTGGCAGCGGAATTAAGGCGAATTTGTTAGCGACAATGACGACAACGATGGCATTGCGGTTTATTCGGTCAAATATGGAAGTGTTGCAATCGGCGGAAGTGATTATGGATACGTTGCCGGTTTGCAAGGTTCGCAAGATCAGTTATGCGACGTTTACGATTTTTGATTTGCAAATCGGCGGCAAGTCGCGGGTAATTGAGATGGACAATCCGGCGTTTATTCATCTGCGGAATAATAACGATTTACGGGTTGAGCGGCGTGATTTAGTTTCGCAACGTTGGGCATCGCGTCGGGTTCAGTTATCGGAAATTCATGCAATAACGGAAGATCGGTTGATTGCCTTTTCGGACGGGATAACGCAAGCGGGACTTGGTCGGCGGGATTATAAACTGGGTTGGCGGCGTGAGGGAGTGTTGGAGTTTGTGCGGGGGCAGATTGAGAGCAAACCTGATATTTCGGCGTGGGAGTTGTCGAATGCGGTTGTTGTTGCGGCGCGGAGTTGCAATGAAAACAATGCGTGTATTGACGATATGAGTTGCATGGTGATTTATTTGCGGAAGCCGCGAAGGTTGCGGTTGTTGACGGGACCGCCGTTTTATGAGGAATCGGATGCGGCGTTTGCGGAGTTGGTTCGCGATTTTGACGGCAAAACAATCATTTGCGGCGGGACAACGGCAAGAATTATCGCAAGAGAACTCAAACGACCAATAGAATTTGACAACAAATTACTACACAAAGGCAACGGCTTACCGCCGCCGTCGGAGATTCGGGGGATTGATCTTGTTACGGAGGGGATATTGACGTTGACGGATGTTGTGCAAAGAATCGAAAAGGGCGATGAGTTGGCGGACAAGATGCCGTTGTCGTCGCGCAAGATGTTGGGCTTTTTCCGCAACAGCGATGAGATTGAGTTGATTGTCGGAACCAAAGTCAACGAAGCACATCAAGACCCAAACCTGCCAATTGACCTTGAAATAAGACGAAACCTTGTAAAACGCCTAAAAACCATACTGGAAGAAAAATACCGAAAACGCGTCTCCGTAAAATTCTTTTAAAACAACACATCCACTCCCACAAATGAGAAACACCGTGAGGGCGAAAAAGGCAAAAAAGGATTATTTGGGAAGCTTTCGAGTGGCTTCTTTGCCTTTGTGATGAAAAAAATCCCGATGAACTTTCACGACAGCAAAAAAACAGAGTCCTGACACACACATTTACCAGCCAAAGGAGGGTGATGGACAGATAAACAATATGCAATCAGGACTCTAAGCTAAAACAAAATATATGAACCCGTAAAAATCCGGTTTTTTTGCCGTATTGTTTCGCACCGCAACCGGTACAGGCGTTTGGCTTCGCCTTTTGAGCAATCGCTTCATTCGTCGCGATTACGTTCACAACCTCCAGTAACTCAAAGTCACCTAAACACATCCCTGCAACTAAAAAAATATTCAAACCGTTCGCACTGTGAATCCCGACAACCGTTGCCTGCCGTCCCTGCGGAGGGCAAACCTGAACACTCCGAAGATTGCCGAAATTCATGGTGCTAGCGGCGTATCAAATCACCGCGCCGTGAACATCTTTTTTGTCATCCTTCTTATAATCCGTAATGAGAGTTTCCGTTGTCAACATCAATCCGGCAATACTCGCTGCATTTGTTAGTGCAGTTCGGACAACCTTCAATGGGTCAACAATTCCCGCCTTAAACATGTCAACATACTTGCCAGTATTCGCATCGTAACCTGTAGCCGCCGGTTTCTGCAACACCTCATCGGCAATGACAGAACCATCCAAACCACAATTCTCCGCGATCCGAATAAGAGGCTTCGGCAAAACCCGCAACACAATGTCAACACCAACCTTCTCATCACCCTTCGCCGCTCCGCGAACCTTCTCAACCGCTTCCCTGCACCGCAACAACGCAACACCACCGCCAGGTAAAATTCCCTCTTGAGCTGCTGCCCTTGTCGCGTGAAGCGCGTCCTCAATACGCGCCTTTTTCTGCTTCATCTCCGCCTCAGTATTCGCCCCAACTTGAATCACCGCAACTCCACCACTCAACTTCGCAAGACGCTCCTGAAACTTCTCCCGATCATATTCACTCTCCGTCGTCTCAATCTGTTTACGCAACAAATCAACACGCGCCTTAATATCTGCTTTTTTGCCGCCACCTTTAACTATCGTTGTCGAATCCTTATCAATCGTAATCTGCGACGCTTTACCCAGCTGGTCAACCGTAACGTTCTCAAGTTTAATTCCCAAATCCTCGCTTATCACAATCCCGCCGGTCAAAACCGCAATGTCTTGCAACATCGCCTTCCGCCTATCGCCAAAACCCGGTGCCTTCACCGCCGACACATTTAATATACCACGTAATTTATTAACAACAAGCATGGTCATTGCCTCGTTGTCAACATCTTCAGCAATAATCAAAAGCGGCTTCATCGTATTCGCAACCTTTTCGAGAAGCGGCACCAACTCGCGAATGTTACTAATTTTCTTTTCGTGCAACAAAATAAGCGGATCCTCAAGCGCACACGTCATTTTTGTCGGGTCGTTAATGAAGTAAGGCGATATGTAACCCTTGTCAAATTGCATACCCTCGACAACTTCATATTTTGTCTCGGCAGTCTTGCCTTCCTCGACCGTAATCACGCCGTCATTTCCGACGGTTTCCATCGCTTCAGCTAACAAATTACCGATAGCTGTGTCGTTGTTCGCAGAAATCGCACCGACATTCGCGACCTCTTGTTTTGTTGTTATTGCTCTGGTTAATTGATGCAGACTATCAACCGCCGCATCCGTCGCCTTGTCAATCCCACGCCTAATCGCCGTCGGATTCACACCAGCCGCAATATTTCTGAGTCCCTCACGGTAAATTTCGCGGGCAAGAACTGTTGCCGTTGTTGTTCCATCGCCCGCCATATCCGACGTTTTGGAAGCAACTTCATTAACCAATTTTGCTCCCATATTCTCAAACGGATCTTCAAGCTCAACTTCCTTGCTGACGCTAACACCGTCTTTTGTTATCGTAGGTCCGCCAAACGATTTGTTGAGAATAACATTGCGTCCCGTAGGTCCCATAGTTACAGCAACAACATCCGCCAATTTGTTCACTCCATCAAGGATTTTCTTGCGGGCATCGTCGCTAAAAATAAGTTGTTTTGCCATTTGTTTTATTTTAAATCGGTTAGTTGTTAAAATTAAAAATACCGCTTTATATTCAAGCTGTTTTGAAATTCCTGAAGCGGAATACACCGCCGAACACATTCACAAAATTTTTTCCGTTGCCCCAACGAAAACTCGCTACGTCACCAAAGCCGATTCGGGCAATAGGTCGCGTCCTTAAACAACCGTCGATGTTGTTGCGATTGCGCGTTCGATAAAGCGGTTTCAATACACTCAAATTTGCACGGAAACCAGCCGTCGTCATTCCGAAACCGTTGTTCGCCGTCAACTACACAACTCGCACAATGACAAATACAGGCAGTATTATCACCGGAATATTGTACTTGTCAACACACCCACCCGACAACGAAAACAACCTCCTACTTGGGAAGGAAAATTTCGGCACACCATAGCCAGCAGGTTTCGCTCTTGAACAATCGCCTCGTGTTTTTGCGATTGTGTGTTCAGCTCCGGAAATTTTAAAACAGCCCAAGTATAGACTATTTCGCACCTTAAATCTCAGCAACCGCCGCCTACTTGACTATCGAAAAGCAGGCTTTCGAGTTTTTGATTCGCCGAAATTCGCAACACGAACAGTATAATGGGTCAGAAAAATCCGACGCTTATTTTACTACTTTGGCTAGTACATCACTCTCTCGCAATATCTTAACCTCAACACCGTCAACCTCGATATCGTTGCCGGAATATTTTCCGTAAATAACTTCATCGCCTACCGCAACACTTAACGGGGCGCGATTGCCATTATCAAGCAACCTACCGGGTCCGACAGCAACCACCGAACCGCGTTGCGGTTTTTCTTTGGCGGTGTCCGGCAGATAAAGTCCGCCAGCTGTCTTTTCTTCTGCCGCCGACGGCTCGACAACAATACGATCATCAAGAGGTTTCAAGTTGATCTTCTTCGACATGATTTCTATCCTTTCAAGTTTAATGGTTTTTGAATATTTGGTTAACACCGAAACCGGTACGGACAATAGGTTCCGCCCTTAAACAACCGCTTCACATTGTTGCGATTGCGTGTCCAATTTCGGGAATTTTAAAGTAGCTTTGGTACAGTATGACGTAAGGACTATTGAATTTCTTCAACATGAACAAGCAATATATCCTGCACAAACTCTTGCCCATAATAATTGAGAAAACTAAACTCTCAATTATTTTAGAACCCCATACCGCCCATTCCGCCCATTCCGCCCATACCCCCCATTCCTCCCATGCCGTCCATTCCGGCACCGGGTGGAGGACCTGCTGGTTCAGGACTTGGAATATCGGTAATTGTGCATGAGGTTGTCAAAAGCAAACCAGCAACACTCGCGGCATTGGTCAACGCTACCTTGACAACTTTCGCCGGATCGACAATACCAGCCTCAAAGAGGTCGCAGTACGCATTTTTATCCGCATCGAATCCGTCGTTTTTGCCTTTCATTTGTTTGATCCTGTTGACAACAACCGCGCCGTCAATTCCAGCGTTCTCGGCAATACAACGAATAGGCGCGTCCAACACCTTCCTTATAATTTGCAAGCCGTAAACCTCGTCGCCAACCACTTCAACTTTGTCAAGCGATTTTTCGCTACGAAGCAATGCCACTCCGCCGCCCGGAACAATACCTTCGTCCAACGCCGCTTTGGTCGCAGCACGCGCATCTTCGTAGAGGTACTTTCGCTCTTTCAATTCGGTCTCCGTTACCGCCCCAACATTGATTTGGGCAACGCCGCCAGCTAACTTGGCGAGGCGTTCTTGGAGTTTTTCGCGGTCGTAACTGCTCGTGGTTGTTTCAATTTCACGCCTGATTTGTTCAACTCTAGCGTCAATTTCAGCTTTTTTGCCAGCTCCGCCGACTATTGTTGTATTTTCCGATGTGATATTGATCTTTTTACAACGTCCGAGATCGGACATTTTGACGGCATCAAGTTGAACACCGAGATCTTTATAAACTGCGTTCGCGGCGGTCAAAACCGCAATATCACCAAGCATTGCCTTGCGTCTATCGCCGTAAGCCGGAGCTTTAACCGCACAAACCTTCAACAGTCCGCGCAACTTGTTCACGACAAGCGTTGCCAAAGCCTCACCCTCAATATCTTCCGCAAGTATCAACAAAGGCTTGCTTTGTTTTGATACGGCTTCGAGAATGGGGATAAGTTGCTTTGCGTTGGAGATTTTGTCCTCGTAAATCAACACGAGAGCATCTTCAAGTTCAACAACTTGGTCGTCTGCATTTGTAACAAAATGCGGGGAGAGAAAACCACGATCAAACTGCATTCCTTCAACGACTTCAACATAGGTTTCGGCTTGTTTTCCTTCTTCCACCGTGATAACGCCGTTTTTTCCGACCTTAACGAAAGCGTCGGCGAGATGTTTTCCGATTGCCGGATCGTTATTACCGGCGATAGCGGCAACTTGTTCGATTTCTTTTCTATTTTTTTCGTTTACGGGGATTGCGAGTTTAGCGACCGATTCGCAAACCGCAACAGCTCCTTTGGCAATCCCGCGAGCAAGCGACATCGGGTCAGCTCCAGCGGCAACCAATTTAAGACCTTCCAAATAAATCGCCTCTGTAAGCACTGTTGCGGTGGTTGTCCCATCGCCGGCAACATCGTTAGTTTTCGATGCCGCTTCTTTCACAATTTGTGCGCCCAGATTCTCCTCAGGATCATCAAGCGAAATATCCTCCGCAACCGTAACACCATCTTTTGTAACCTTCGGCGCGCCCCAACCTTTGTCAATGACAGCGTTTCGACCGCGAGGTCCCAGGGTACTTTTAACAGCTCTGGATAATTTTAGGACACCAGCGGCGAGCGGTTGTCGCGCGGTGTCATCGAATGACATTTTTTTAGACAAGTTTGGTAACTCCTTCGTGATGTTTTTTTGAGATACGTTAATGCCGGAAAAGCTCAGTACTATTCCGAAGTCAATTTTGCGGTTATTTCGAGGGCAAAGCCTATCGCCCGTACCGACTACGGTATAATTCAAACCCTTCCCACTGCCAATATGCACGAATCCGTAACAACGAATCCGAAGTACAGACACCGCAACTATCATGCCACGACTTTTCTGCCATTTTGACAGTGAAAGCCTCTCCCATTTAACAATACACGAACAACTCAGACCAGCGCACTCACGTTATACTTTCACAAATAGTAACTCATGTTACGCACTTGGGTAAAAATTGTGCGAAAATACACATCAAGACAGGACTTTTTGTGTAAAAATGCCCTAAAAACAGCTGAAAGCAGTTGGGTTTAGGCTGAATATAAAAGCTAGGGCAAGACTGGATTGAGGATCTGCGTAACATGAGATAGTAATCACCGCGAAGGCGAATAAGGCGGAAAGTATATGTGCGACTCCCGTCATTTTTGCGGTGTTTGCATTTCGATTTTGAGAGTAACCCCTGCTTGCACAATATGCGAAATTGTGTACAATCACCCGCTTAACTTCGTGCTTGCCCGTAGTAATGATAATCTGTTATTATCTCATGTTACGCAGAGCCTAAATCCAGCCTTGACCTAGTTTTTCCATTTAACCTAAACCCAGCCGTTTTTAGGGCATTTTTACACAAAAAATCCTTTTTGATGTGTGTTTTCGCCCAATTTTTTACCCAGGTGCGTAACATGAGTTATTATAATGGAACCGTCTAACAAATTGTAGAAAATTGTCAATTAAGCGGTTGTTCAAGGGCAAAGCCTACCGCTCATACCGGCTTCGGTATATTTATTAAAATGAATACAAAAAATCTTCGGAATATTGGAATTTCGGCTCATATTGATTCGGGCAAGACGACGCTTAGCGAGCGTATTCTTTTTTACACCGGCAAATCATACAAAATCGGTGAAGTTCACGACGGCAGCGCAACAATGGATCACATGGAACTCGAACAAGAACGCGGCATCACAATCACAAGTGCCGCGACAACTGTTGAATGGAATGGTAACTTCATTAACTTGATAGACACACCCGGACACGTTGATTTTACTGTTGAGGTAGAGCGTAGTTTGCGTGTGCTTGATGGTGCGGTTCTTGTGTTGTGTTCTGTCGGCGGAGTGCAGGCTCAATCTATCACAATTGACAGACAAATGAAACGTTATGAAGTTCCTCGTCTTGCGCTTGTCAATAAGATGGATCGGGTTGGCGCAAACCCGTATCGTGTTGTTGAGCAACTCAACGAAAAACTTAATTGCGGTGCAGTTTTGATGCAGATTCCTATCGGCAAGGAATCGGATTTTTGCGGTGTCGTTGATTTGGTGGAGTTCCGCGCAATTTATTTTGACGGCGAACAAGGCGAAAAAATACGGATAGAGGAAATCCCCGCCAACTTGCTCAACGATGCCGAATCCGCAAGGCATAGTTTGCTTGAATCGTTAGCGATGTTTAGTGATGAGATGATGGAGTTACTTCTTGAGGAAAAGGTGCCGCCTGCTGAGTTGATTCATGGTGTTGTGCGTTTGGCTGTGTGGTCGCGTCAACTTACGCCGGTATTTCTTGCCACAGCCTACAGAAACAAGGGTGTCCAACCTTTGATCGATGCGGTAATATCTTATCTTCCTTCGCCGCTGGATTGCGACAATTATGCTTGGCAAACCGGACACGAAAAATCGGTTGATGCCAAAGACGAAAGCAATAAATTACTTCTCAAGCCAGATGCTGATGAAGTTTCTGTTGCGATGGCATTTAAGATAGTTGAAGACCCGTATGGGACGTTGACGTTTATGCGAATTTATCAAGGCACATTCAAAAAGGGCGAGTCGTATTACAACCAACGCACCGGCAACAGAGAAAGAATTAGTCGCATTTTTAGGATGCACGCGAACAGTCGGGAGGAGATTGAATTTGCCAGTGCGGGTGATATTGTTGCGGTTATTGGGATTGATTGCTCGAGTGGGGACACGTTTGCTTCGGAGAAGGGTTATTGTACGCTTGAGTCGATGTATGTTCCTGAACCGGTGATTAGGATTGCGATTAGGGCAAAGGCAACGAAGGATGCGGACAGGTTGAGCAAGGCGTTATATCGTTTTCGCAAGGAAGACCCAACGTTATCGATTTCAACGGATGCGGAGAGTGGGGAAACGTTGATGGCGGGGATGGGCGAGTTGCATTTGGATGTTTATGTTGAGCGGATAAGGCGTGAGTACAAGGTTGAGGTTGAGACATCGCCGCCGAAGGTGAATTATCGAGAGGCACCGACGGTTCCGGTTGAATTTGATATTAAACACAAAAAGCAGTCGGGCGGTAGTGGTCAGTATGCGCACATTGTCGGCAAGATGTCGCCGATACCGGAGGATTCGGAGTCGCCGGAGACGTTTATTTTTGAGGAAAAGATTGTTGGCGGTACGATTCCGACGAATTATATTCCGGCGATTGAAAAGGGTTTTCGTGGTTCGTTGGAGAAGGGACCTGTTGCGGGATTTCCGGTTGTTGGGTTGAGTGTTTTTGTTGATGATGGTTCATTTCATACGGTTGACAGTTCTGATTTGGCGTTTAGGATTTGCGCTCAAACTGCGTTGCGAGAAACGTTTCCAAGAATGAAACCAACATTGCTCGAACCGGTAATGAAAATAGAAATCGAGAGTCCGAGTCAATTTCAGGGCAATGTTGTTGGTGATCTAAATTCGCGGCGTGGGATAATAAGTGTTACGGAAACGGTTGGCGCAACAACAAGAATTGAAGGCGAAATCCCGCTTGCGGAAACATTCGGATACTCGACAACTCTAAGAAGCATGACACAAGGACAAGGTACTTTCTCAATGGAATTCCTAAAATACAAAAAGGTACCAAACTCAATCCAAGAAGTAATAATAAAAGAAAGAAAAGAAGCCGCCCAAGCAAAATAAAAAAACAAACTCAGCATAACACGACACGCTTTCAATAACAGAAAAACGTGTCGCTTTTTTTGAATAACACGGTTTGTGTTAAAGTTTGTTTTGCATTCTCATGTTACGCATCGGTGATAACCAGACGTATTTTCCCCGTCCCGTTAGGGACGAAATGTTGGTAGAAAATATGGTAAAACATATTTCGTGTCCCGTAGAGACACAATGCGATTAAAACTAAACCGTTTGAAATGTCCTCACATTCCGTCCCTAACGGGACGCGAACAATGTTTTACCTTTTTTCTATCAATCGACTGAATAACCACCATCATTTCCGTATCGTGCGTAACATGAGTTATGATTTCAATTGGTGTATTGGTTTTATTTTTGGGGGAGTTGACTGATGTTTTTTGCGTGTTAGAATGGCGGCTCGTTTGGTGTTGTTGCCCAATTCATGCGGTAACACAAACAGGGAATCCAGTGAAGGGAAAGTTTTTAATATTCTTGTCCAAATTCTGGAGCGGTCACCGCCGCAGTAATCGGTTGATTTAATCAAAAAGCATCTTTTCTTGTTTACCATTGTCCTAATTGTTGGGGCGAAAAGGTGGATGTTTTTAAGACGAAAGCCAGAAGACCTACCGGTGTCGTTTTTTTGTTTCTTGAGCGATGAATTAGAGAAACAATTAAATGATTAGGACTGGAAAATCTAATTCCACAACTCGTCGGTCCGCGCTATAAGGCACTGCCCGAAAATATTTTTCCCCCAATTTTACGAAAAACGCTGAAATACAAACGTATACTGACTGTTATACTCAAGCTGTTTTAAAATTCCTGAAGCTGGACACGCAAGCGCAACAACGTGAAGCGGTTATTCAAGGGCGAAGCCTATCGCCTTACCGGCTACGGTATAATGGTACATTTATTTCTCGGCAATGCCTAATAAAATGAGTCACTCAATACACTCAAACTGTTTTCAGATTCCCGCAACTGGACACGCAAACGTAACATCGCGAAGCGGTTGTTCAAGGGCGAAACCTGCTGTACATACCAGTTGCGGTATAAAAAAACGTACTATTGTTTTGCTGTTTGACATTGTCTGTTTTATTTTTTTGTGTGTCGGCTGCACCACGCCGCCTCCGCAACCAGTTCAACGTGTGGAATCTCCGCGACGATTGGTTTCGATGGTGCCAAGTATCACGGAAATTTTATTTGACATTGGAATTGGTGATCGAATTGTCGGCGATTCAAAATACACGACTTACCCGCCGGAAACGAAAGAGATTGAAAAGATCGGCGGTTTGTTTGATGCCGGTTGGGACAAAATCGTTGATTTGAAACCTGATTTATTGCTCATGTTGGTAGGAAAAGAATTATTTGTAACACAAGCTCAAAAAGCGGGTATTGAAATTCTTTTGGTCGATCATCAAAGCATGGAAGGATTGTTGGCATCTTATGATTTGATCGGTGAACGTTTCGGTTCTGATGTTATGCAGGTTGCGCAGACGAAAAAAGCGATATTGAAAGAAAAATTAGAAGCAATTCAATCCAAAGCGGCAAAGTTCGATCCGGTTCGTGTTTTGCTTTGTATCGACAGAGAGTGGAAAGGCGATCAACTTCAAAACATATACGTTGTAGGAACGAGTCCTTATTTTCAAGATGCGATTCGATGGGCGGGCGGAATCAATGTCGCCGAAACAACCGGTCTAGCATTTCCGTACATGTCAACTGATGAAATACGGGCAATAAATCCCGATGTAATTATTGATTTAATGGTTAGTGAACGCACGGCGCGAATTGAAACAGCCGCAGAGATTTCTGAAACGGAGAAAAATGATTTTATTGACGCTTGGAAAACGCTTGGCGATACAGTCAACGCCGTACAAACAGGACGCATTCACATTATTACAGAAAATTACGCAACAGTTCCAGGACCTCGAACACCTCTGTTTGTGGAAAAACTCTTGGAAATATTGCATGGCGAACACACAAAACAACCTTCGAATAATTCGGACACATTGCAAGAAACAGCAGACACGACAGATGAGTAACCGTTATAAACAATGCTATACCGACACCGGTATAGGCGGTAGGCTTCGCCCTTGAACAACCGCTTCACGTTTTTGTGCTTGCGTGTTCAGATTCAGGAAATTTAAAGTAGCTTGAGTATAATAATTGGTTTTTGTTCTTGGTTTACATTAGGACGGGGAATTTTAGGTAGATCATTAGTTGGTAGAGCCATGGATGCGTCCAAGGATTCCATGTTGGATATGAGGCGGAGAATATTGATACTAGCAAAAATATTAGACAAATTCCTCGACCTGTTGCGTATTTTGCCATCTTGTCCACAATCCCAACTAACGCCACACTCCAAAGAGGTATAAGCCAAAATAACCAACGTAACGCCGAACTCACACCGCCATAACTTCGTTGATTTTGCCCCATCAGCAATAAATAAAACGCTAAAACCACCACACTAATAACCAAAATCACTAACGCCGAAACCCGTAGCCGTAAATCACCGCCCCAAAATAACCACAAAAATAATCCCAAAAAACTCAACAAAAATACCGGCGTAAGAGAAAATAATCCATGATGTCCCACCATTGATTGAACACAATAAACTAACCTTGAAGACTCGCCCTTGTCAACTCCTTGCGGATTGTACCAATAGCTTTTTAGCGGTTCGGCGTTTTGGTTTGGCGAGCGTTGGTATTCGAAGAAATACCATTCTTTGTTGCCGTAAGCTGGGCGGATGTCATGATGGGCAACATAATTCGTTGCAAAAAATCCCGCAAATACTATCATCGCCATCGGAACAAATCCCGCCAACGTTTGACGCGGATGCTTTATCAATAACAATAATCCCACAACAAAACCAAACGAAATCGTCGGTAAATCACACGCAAACGCCAACACCCCAAAAAATCCCGCAACAAAAAAATACCGTAACCGTACCTTGTCATCAAAAAATATCCGCACTACCGCATAACATGTAATTGTTACACATACCATTGCCGGAATGTGATTATTTAACGTTACAATAAATGTTGACAAAAAAGTGCCGAAACAAATAAACGCAACACAAAATATTCTTGACCAATCGTCCTTCCCAAATTGCTCAATAAGACGCGATAATAACACCCAACAAAATACCACCGGAATTAAGTTGATCAGCACAAGCATTGCCCGCACAACAAAATACCGCTCCTCATTGTCCGCAAGCGAAATAGTCCCCAAACCACTAACTTCCCCCGAATCACCGCCAAATTTAACCGCCAACGAATCAGGAACAGTTTCAAATTCAGACGAATCATTTTGTATTTCTGTTGGGGCAACTTCGGGAACAACTTCGGCAGATTCCGGTTTAGTGTCGGACAAATCCGGCGAGATTTCAATTTCTTTCGACTTAAACAACCAATTGCTTCCGTGATAAATGGCGGCATACGGAATTGCCATCAACGTAGGTAACAACGGCGGCTTCGACGAATAAAGATAACCAACTTCAGGATCGTCCGGCAACGAATGCTTTACCATGTCAATAGTGTCGAATCCTTTTTCGCCTTGTACATTATCGATTGCGTACCATACGATTTGTTCTGATTCATTTCCGTTTATATCTTTGATTTTCCTTTTTACCCGCAACTCGGGTTCGACCAATACGCGAATAGTTCCCCATCTGCTGCGGTCGTTTCCGCTCAAAATCGGCGTGTTGTATTGAGCGTCTTTGGTGAGGCTTTGGTGTGTTTTTTTCATTTCGCGGACGTAGCTTTCGTACTTAATTTCGCCGCGTTCAAGCCGTCCTTTGAGACGTTCATTTTTTTCTTTGTACAGTTTATTATTGAGCCGCCATTTATAATTTTGCAACTCCTTGTAATCAACACGATCTACTGCCATAATCCGACCAAACATTATCGAAGCGGAAATCAATATCAAAAGACCATATATTTGTTGACGCGATATATTCATATTTTTTTTTATTTTCGGGCAAGATTAAAAAATTGAGGACAAAAGGACGAAAAAGACACTATGACAAAAAAGACAAAAAAACATTTTTTGAGAAAAAAACGGCATACCGCAACCGGTAGGGCGATAGGCTTCGCCCTTGAACAACCGCTTCGCGTTATTGTGCTTGCGTGTTCAGCTTCAGGAATTTTAAAACAGCTTGAGTGTATAAGGAGAAAACAGATAAAACCAATTTCCCACAAATACCGCTCACTCTCCAAACTCAACACAATTTACAAAATACACCGAAGCCTACGTTCCTATCATTCGATATAACTTCTACTATTTCACCGGCAACACTTGCGGCATGATCAGATAAACTTGTGGTGTTGTCAAATTGCTGACCGCTTTGGCATCAATTGGATTAGCATTGAATCTATTTTCCATCAAAGTTCCCAAAAACGCGATTTTGGGTTTGTATTTAATTGTCTTCACATCGAATTCGCTCAACCCAGTAAGACTAATTGCCTTTTCAATAGCGTCGTCAATAAAACCGATTTCATCGATCAACCCGTTATCTTTTGCTTCAGTTGCGTTGTAAACTTGACCTGTTGCGATTTTATCTAGTTCTTCGGGATTTTGGTCGAAATTTTTTCTGCCTTCGCGGATAACTGATTTGAATTGGGCAAAATTATCATCGACGAGTTTTTGCCAAATTTTGCGTTCATCTTCTGACAATGGTTCCGTGAGGCTTCCCATGTTTTTGAGGGGACCGCTTGTTATTGGCGTGGATTCAACACCTAACTTTTTGCACAAATCAGCGGCGTTGAACAACGGTATGATTACGCCGATGGAACCTGTTACGGTTGTGGGTTCGGCGAATATTTCATCGCCTACCATTGACACATAATATCCGCCGCTTGCCGCAACAGAACCCATGCTGACAACCACCGGAATATCACGGCTGGCTTTCAATTTTTTCAATAAATTCAAATAATAATCACTGCCGCTAATCGTTCCGCCCGGAGAATCAACACGAAGTACAACAGCTTTGACGTTGTGATCTTTAGATATTGTGCGAATTTGTTTTACGATGTATCCGTCTTCTTCGGTTTGTATGATTCCAGATATAGTCAAGACGGCGATTTTGTTTTGTGCTTTGGCATCGCCGCTGATTAGTTTTTCCGACAATGGTTTTTCTTTTTGCGAGAGTTCTTCAATTGATGTGGACATTGTTGCGCCAATAGCCCCCAGCACAACCAGACACAAAACTCCACAAACAACAAACGATGCCACTCCCGCCAAAAGCTGCATTATCAAAAAACCGCAACCCATACTTTTTTGTTGCGGCATTTGGATATAGATTGGTTGTGGTGGTGTTTGGTTGAAGTTTGGTGGTTGTTTGAATTGTTGGTTGTTATCTTGCACGTTGAAGATGTCATTTGTATTGGACATGATTTATTGGTTTGGTTAAATTGTTTTGTTTTTTTGGAAAAAAAAAATTTTTGAAAATTGTTTTTAGGAATCTTGTGGAAGGGGTGTACTGGCTAGGTACAAGTCCGCTAAATCTACGTTGTCTATTCGCTTCTTTTCAACAGTTGCCCGCGCAATCGAATCCACGAATCGCGATAAATATATCCCAAACATTCATGATGTCAATATACCGTAGCCAGTAGGGCGGTAGGCTATCGTCCTACCGGCTACGGTATATCCACAAAAAACGCAAAGAGGAATTTTAAAAATACTACTTGCCAAAAATTTCTTTTTCATCGCTTCAGTATAATTTTGCGTAGTCGGGGTTGGTTTGCAGTAGGGATTCGTGAGTGCCGGAGGCGGTGATTTGTCCGTCCGACATTATTATTACTCTGTCCGCCAAATCCACTGCCGAAAGACGATGCGTAACAATTATCGCAGTTCGACCTTGTCTGAAAGTCTTCAACGTATCATGAATCATTCGCTCGCTTTGTATGTCAATCTGACTTGTAGCTTCGTCCAACAACACTATCGGTGGATTTCTCAAAATCGCCCTCGCAATCGCAATTCTTTGGCGTTGACCGCCTGAGAGTTGGCTACCGGAAACGCCTATGATTGTTTCGTATCCGTTTTCGAGATCGTTTATTATAAAGTCATGAGCATTGGCTTTTTTTGCCGCTTCGATTGCTTCTTCGCGTGTTGCCCCCGAATGTCCGTAGTAAATATTATTCAACACCGTATCATTGAACAACATCGACTCTTGCGTAACTATTCCAATTTGCCCGCGTAAATCTCGGCGACGTACTTTATCTATTTCTTGTCCATCAATCAAAATTGTCCCGCTCGACGGATCGGCGAAACGCGGAATCAAATTTAACAACGTACTTTTGCCGCAACCGCTTGCCCCAATAATAACAATACATTCGCCGAATTTAATCTCAAACGAAATATCTTTCAAAATAGGATGTTCGGGTTCGTATGCGAAATTTACTTTATTGAATTTTATTGACTGATTGTGGGTTGGCATGGTGATTGGGTTATTTACATCTTTAATTTTTGGGATTCGGTCAATCATTATGTAGATTCTATCGGCGGCGGCGGCGGCGGATTGGAATTGTGTGAATATATCGGACAACTTCCTCGCAGGATCAGCAACACCAGCTAACAACGCAAAAAATAATATCAAAGACCCCGTGTCTATCGGCAAAGCTAACATCCGAATGCCAAATATCGCCGTCCGCTCACTCATCAATAAATACGTACCAACAATTATCCCCATGCTAATCATCAAAATACCAAATAATTCCGTCATCGGATTGACCAACGATTCATATTTTGCAATCTTGATCGCCTTCTCGCAACATACTTGATTTGTCCGGTTGAATTTTTCCATTTCCAACGGCTCTCGAACAAATGCTTGCACGACACGAATTGAGCGGAATGTTTCTTCCAACCGCCCGTACAACAACGCAATCTCTTCCATGCTGCGTTGAACCACTCGCTTAATCGATCTGGCAAGCCAACGTATCGCAAGAAACGCAAGCGGAACAAGCAAAACCGTTACAACCAAAAGTTGCCAACACAAATAAGCCGCAAGAAAAAGACAAACAAACATCTTAAACGGTTCACGTAATATCTTGCCGTAAATCACATTCAACCCCGACGTGAGAATATTCAAATCATTCGTAAAACGACTCATCGTATCGGCAATTCCTGATTGGTTAAAGTAAGCCACATCGTATTCGATCATTTTACCGAATAATTCTTTGCGGATCTCCATTGCCGAATATTGTGCAATTCTTGACGAAATAATTCCGTGACTTACGATAAAAAAAATCTTTACAATTGTCCCGACCAAAACAATTGCTATCAGAAAAAGCACGGTACCAAACGGCGTTTTGGGCGTATATTTTTTTGCGAGAGGTAACGCCCAGATGTAAAGGGTTTGGCGTTGGTTAATGTTTTTTATTTCGCGGTCAATTTCGGCGGAAATTGGTTGGGACAATTCAGACGATTCAGTCAATTTACGTTTGTCATGCGACGAGGACAACTCGGTAAGTTTCTGATTATTCTGGTCAATTCGTTCCTCAAGCCAAGTTGTGAAAGTTCCCTTTTTCAAGCAAATTTCTGTTATCGGATAAGTAACCGCACCAATATTGCCGCCCCAAAGCAAACCGATCATAAGAGCACAAATTATCGTACAAAAAATATGTAAACGATACTTAAATGTCTTGGATACCGCACGGAAAAAATTGGACATAATTTGGAGACATAAATAACGAAAAGGACACAAAGGAAAACAAAAGGGAGGTATACCGTAGCCGGTAAGGCAATAGGCTTCGCCCCTGAACAACCTGCGTGTTCCACTTCGGGAATTTCAAAACAGCTTGAGTGTAACGCAGCGAAACCGCCGGACTCAACGCCTCAACCACACAAAGTCCCGCGGGGCGAGATTATCGGGAACGAGTGATTGTTTGATAATCTCTTTCTTATTGTGAAATTGGGGAAGCTGATTTTCTCCGTCCCGTTAGAGACGAAATGTTGGTAGAAAACGCAGGATCAAAAAACGCCGTCCCGCTAGGGACGGAATGCAAGGACTTTTAAGACGGTTTATTGTAATCACATTGCGTCCCTAACGGGACGCGAAATATTTTTGACACTGTTTTCTAGCAACATATTGTCCCTAACGGGACAGGATCACAATTTATACTGAAATTCCTGAAGCTGAACACGTAAGCGTAACAACGTGAAGCGGTTGTTCAAGGGCGAAGCCTATCGCCTTACCGGCTACGGTATATTTTAGACGATGCTTTTTGTTCCCAATATTCTTTGTATTCCCTTTGCCTTCCAACTAAACAAGGCGATGTTCTGCACTAAAACCACGAACACGTAAATCCGCCATCAACATAAACCGCCGAACCGGTTATGTAACTTCCCGCGCGTTGCGATAACAACAATAACGCCGCCCCAACAAGTTCGTCCGGCGAACCATAACGCCGCATTGGAGTACCTTCCATAATTTTTGCAACACGTTCGTCGCTTAATATTTTGCGGTTTTGTTCTGCTGGAAAAAAGCCCGGACAAATCGCGTTGCAACGTATTTTTTGGCAAGCGAATTCTTGTGCAATGTTCTGTGTCAAACTTATAACGCCTGCTTTGGAAGCTGCGTAAGCGAACACGCGGGAAAGGGGTCTATCTGAGTTTACGCTTCCGATATTTAGGATTGAGCCGCCGTTTTCGTTTTTCAGCATTGACTCAATAAATATCTGGCAAGATTCCATCATTCCTTTGAGGTTGACTGCGAATATTTTATCCCATGTTGCCGGATCGACTTCCAAAAACGGCGTACCGACATTGATCCCGGCGCAATTTACAAGCATATCGACTTTGCCTGTCTTTTTGGTTGATTTATCAAGTAGTGATTTGATTGAATCTCTATTTGTAATATCGACGGTCAAATATTCCGCGCTAATACCTATGTTGTTTAATTTTTCGACCCGCGATTTGCAAGCCGGTTCGCTCATATCAGCAACAATAATATGCGCACCAGCTTGACCAATACCAGCCCCCAACACGCCGCCCAATTCGCCCGCGCCGCCAATTATCACAGCGGTTTCGCCGGACAAACCAAAAAGTTTTTCCAAATATGCCGAAAATGTTGACATAATTTATTTTTCTCCAATATTTTTTATACCTATTTTTTGAAGTAAGTTAGGTACAATTGTTAATTCTTTCACGCCGTGATATTCCCATTTGGATATAGCGTGCAAGACCTTTTTTTGCCAAAACAATCCGCATTGGCGATGTCTATGTACCGAAGCCGGTATGGGCGGTAGGCTTCGCCCCGATGCTACGCTTGCCTAACGCTCTGCGTTGTAAGTTTACCGTAGCTTCGGGAATTTCAAAACAGCTTGAGCATGATCTTACAATTTTTAAAGATTTTGTCCAGTAACCGCCAAACAGAACAAAATTGCAGAATGATTGAGCAACAGCAAACGGCTAAGGCAATGCCTAAGTATATACTGAAGCTACTTTAAAATTCCTGAAGCTGAACACGCAAGCGCAACAACGTGAAGCGGTTGTTCAAGGGCGAAGCCTATCGCCCTACCGGCTACAGTATAACGCGCAAGAAAAGCCTAAAAAACGGCTCGTTTTTCTACCGCAAAGGCGACAACGTCGCAAAAAGGGTTTTAAAATATCTTTATTCGCCTTCCTTGCTTTTGCGGTGTTTACTTTTCACCGAAGCCTAACGCCTCATATACCGTGCCGGTAGGGCGATAGGCTTCGCTCTTGAACAACTGCTTCACGTTGTTGCGTTTGCCAAACGCTTTGCGTTGTAGGTTTACCGCGGCTTCTGGAATTTTAAAACAACTTGAGTGTAAGGATTCGATTGTTGGGTTTTCTTTTGGGGTGATTCTTTTCCAATGTGCGTTTTTTGAGAGGATTCCGAATAATAGGGTTGTGATTAGGAAGATGAATGTGATTAGAGTGATTACAGCAACTCGTTTTCCCTCCGATTTGAATATTTTGAGCGGCAAGATACCTGAGAACAGTACAAGCGAGATGAACATTAAAACAACACCGATTACTAGCGGGTCTTGTAGTATTGTGGAGTTGGGCAAATTTGATTGTGGTTGCAACAGCAAGCCGAAGAACATTGTTGCGGCGATGATGAAGGTTGATGCGCTTAGGTTTTTTCGGCAGATTGATTCAGACCATTCGATTGTTGGCAGTCTTAGGATGCCGATAGTTTTTTTGTGCCGTAACCGCCAATCTTGGACAAGATAAAGCAACCCCGCAACAAAACCAATACAAATGCTTGATGTTGCGAGGAAGAATGTTATTGCGTGGAACATTTTGAGTACGGGCGGGTTATGAGTTGTGGTGTTGTCGGCGGGTTGGATTGGGGCAATGTGTGAGGTAACTATTCCGCCGATTATAAGCAACAACACTATTGGCAAAAGCAACAACCCGAATGGTATTTTTCGATGGCAACATGAGAGATAAAAATAAACCAAAACGAGACTCCAAGATGTCATGAAAAAGTATGTTTCTGCGCCGTTGGAGTGATTTTGTGTTGAGATGTGGTGGTAGTAGAGGAAAATTGAGTGCGCGGCAAAACCCAACAATACACCAAACACAACAAAAAAAACTCTTGTCCCGCCCCTAAAAAAGAATCGAGACAACTCAAAAAATAACCCAACCACATAACCCAAAATACAACAAATAACTAACTCTCTCATAATATATGTCCGTCCTTTGGGGCGAAGGAATCAGGAATTTTAAAACAGCTTGAGTATACTGCCGGTTGAAACCGGCGGTTATTCACGGTAAACGCCTACGGCGTTTTCACTCAAATTCATTACGTTTATCAAAAAAACAATTTATATCATTGGAAAATAAAAAAATTCCGTGAACGTTTACAAATAATTAGCAAAATATTCAAATGAGGTAATGAGGTTGAGGGTGGAGGGATTCTTTGGCTACTGAGGTAGTTTTGTTAAAAAAAATTAGGTGAAAATTAGGTTTGGGGAAGTTCCATTTAGGTATTATGATTTTCCGCGTCCCGTATGGGACGGAATATGGTGTTTTTTAAAAGCCGTTTAATTGTAACCACATTGTGTCCCATACGGGACGCGAATATTTTAATGCTGTTTTCTACCAACATTTTGTCCCTAACGGGATGCGAAATCACCCACCACTAACCACTTTTCTATCAACCACCATCATTTCCGTATCGTGCGTAACATGAGATATGAAATAGACGAAAATTTCATTTTCAACTCTTTCGTATCTTTTCGTATTTAAAATTCTCCTCTGTGAACTTTGTGTTCTCTGTGGTTGATAAAAATTCGTAACTATTCAGTCGTTTGATTTTTATTTTTTTATTTTACCGCGAAACACACGAAATTTACGCGAAAAGACGCGAAACTAAATTATTCGCGACCTTTCGTGCTCTTTTAGCGTATTT
>JAIRWK010000424.1 GCA_031268995.1 Planctomycetaceae bacterium | reverse complement strand
ATAAATGCGGTTGCAATTGCTATCAATCAACAGAACAAAACGAACAAACACGACCGCGCACTTGGATCGATTCAATGCCGGAAATTGTTCGCGGGAATTTAGAAGCCCGCAAAATGTTTCCGTTGAGTTATATGGAATTGATTCTGACAACGGATTGTAATTTACGGTGTAGTTACTGTTTTGAACGGGATAAGAAGCCGTTTAAGATGAGTGATGAGGTTGCTTTTGCAGCGGTTGATTTTTTGATTCAGACTTCGCGGAATGTTGAGGATTTGACAATCTTGTTGTTTGGCGGAGAGCCGATGATGAGGTTCGATCTGATTCAAAGAATTGTTCCTTATGCAAATAAAAAAGCAGAAGAAGCCGGAAAGACCATCAACTGGGATATGACGACCAACGGTACTTTGATTGACGAGGAACGGGCAAGTTGGATGGCGGAGCATAAGATCAAATATCTGTTAAGTCTGGATGGTGCAAAAGAGGATCATGACCGTTACCGAAAATTTCCCGACGGTCGAAGTTCATACGAATTGATTATGGAACGGTTGCCAATGATGAAATCGTATCAACCTTGGATGGGAACCAAAATGAGCGTAACACCTGAATCAACCTTGCGTCTTCGCGGCAACCTTTATGAACTTTGGAAAAACGGCATCAATCAGTTTATTATCGGTTACACGCACGGCATGAATTGGGATGATGAAGCACTACTAAATTATGAACGCGGTATGCTTGATGTATGTGAACTCTATCTGGAAATGAAGTACAACAAGCAATATTTTCGCATCACCACATTTGAGGAAGAATCAATTTGCGACATCAAAGAGGTACCGTTTGGTTGCGGCGCAGGACGCGGACGATTTTGTGTCGATACTTGTGGTGACATGTACGGTTGCTCGAAAATGTGTACGATCATGGGACCAGGCAAAGGCATTTTACCTTTCGGAAATGTATTTCAAGGGTTCACTCGTATCGATAATCGAAGACAATGCCTAAATGATTCGCTTGAACCGCGACACAAATGTAAAGGTTGTGATTACGAAAGGAACTGTGGCGGTGGCTGTCCAGCGACAAATTTTTTTGCAAGTGGAGACACGTATGTGCCAGATGATGTGTCATGTAAGTTTGTTTTAGTTTGTCGTGATATTGATGTCTATATGAGAAAAAGACATGATGAAGTTTTCAACACGGATTGGGTACAATATGCTTTGGATCAAAATATAAAACTTGGGATAGCGATTTGTTAAATCAGTACCATATTGCAAGTTAGAGACTAGAGGTCTATTTGTCAATGATTGAAGCTGAGATTATTTTTAGACAGTTGATAGAAAATTAGTAACAGTTCATGGGTTTTCAAAATAGTGTACTTACCAATGGTTGATATACTGTATGTAGTAACTTGGCAAACTCAAAAATATTGTTTTTTGTATTTTTCTGAAAAATCATGGCAAAATAGGCAATAAACACAATTTGCGGAAGTATAAAACGCAATTTTTTGAATAACCCGTGAACGGTTACGAAAGTTATATAGGCTTTGATAGTAATAACAGAATTTAACTAACTAGCTATTTGAGGAATTTAGAAATAGAATGTTTTGAACGATCTTTTAGAGGAGTAACACATAATGACATCTGATAGTAACAAAAATAATACAGACAAACATCCTGATTCATTTTTACGCATAATAAAAATGCCCAGGCGAAATTTTATTATCGTTGCGGTTATCGGAGTGTTGGTTGCGATACCTGTTGTTTCGACGATATCTCGCCGATGGTACCTTCGTAAAAATTCTTACACTTACAAGATAAAAGGCGCGTTCAGCTTTGAAAAACGAATAGGTGAGGAGCAATGGGAAGGCGGTAGTGATAGTAGTAACTTTATCCCATTCAGTGCGCAGCCATACAACGATGGAGTTGCTACAACTTTTATTGCTTCTTTTAGCATTCGTCAATCAGTTCCGCCTGATATGACAACACTGTATGAAATATCAGTAATTTCCGGTGGAAAAACAGTTGTGTCTGACAGAGGGACATGGGGAGTTACAGATCCGTCAGTACCAGAGTCAGAGGGAATGTCGTTGATTGCAGACTGGTACAGGAATTACATATCTGGAGGTATGACTATTGTATCGGCGGAGGTTGTTTTGCCAGACAATGTTTCCTATGCAGAAATAGACTATGTGATCGTATCAGTTGAAGAGTATCCTCATTACTCCTAATAGTTCATTACTGTACTGAAAATTTAATTATAATTAAAAGACAAAAAACCTACGACACCAATTTACAAGGTGAATTTTAAGATTGAACCTTTATACGTTTTATAGATAGATAGAGAGGTATAAATGATAGAAAAATCATATGAAAAATTTACAAAAGTTTTGCATCGACTCGAAGTGAGAGAAAAGCTTAGGACGGTGGCGGAGATGTTTGGAGAAGACGTAAACACCCCTTTCGTATCAGAGGACAAAGTTGTGGCAGATCTTTGTTCACTCAACAAAGGGGCTTTTTTTGTTTGCAGTGTAAACTTTTCGTGTACTAAATCGCCTTCGGGTGGTGAGCATAGCTGTATTGGTAACTACATGCTTTGTCCAGAGAATGCCGGTTATGCGTGTTTAAATAGCCAACAAAACGGTTGTGCAAATGTCAAAGAAATATTTGAATGCGCGACTTTTTCGTGTGGAAGACAGGGGCTTCCTGCCAATGGTTTTGGATGTGCAGGCAAGCAAGCCTTTTTGTGTAATGGTAGTATGTTATATGGGTGTGTTTTTGATTTTAAGTGTTCGGAGCCAGACAACATTTTTTTATGTACTTATAAACACTCTTGTAACAAAGACCATAAGTGTGGTGATGGTCAAACGGCACAACAAAACTTTTTATGTGGAATCGGTGATAAAGACGGTGATAACTGAACTTTTGCAAAATGGCATTTCACAGTATAAATCAAAGGAGTTGAAGCATCAAAAAACGCCAAATTTTATTGTATTATCGTATCATATATTATTTTTCAAAAATTGATGTGC
>JAIRWK010000420.1 GCA_031268995.1 Planctomycetaceae bacterium | reverse complement strand
CGAAACACACGAAATTTACGCGAAAAGACGCGAAACTAAATTATTCGCAACCTTTCGTGCTCTTTTAGCGTATTTCGCGGTTTAAAAAATAAATTAAATCATTCGACTGAATAGTTACATTCAGTTTTTATTTTTTGGGGCAGGATTTTTTATTATATCCTGCCAATCTTGCAATCCTATTATCCTGTCTTAAAAAAATAAATTTCATATACCGTAGCCGGTAAGGCGATAGGCTTCGCCTCTGAGTAACCGCTTCACGTTGTTGCGCTTGCGTGTTCAGCTTCAGGAATTTTAAAACAGCTTGAGTATAGCAGCTACAGTACACCTTACTGATAAACTGTATTCGGGTAAGTTGTGTTGTTGGGATAGGCTGGCGGCGGATAAGTTGCGGGGTATGTTATGTTGGGATAATTCGTCGGCGGTTGGTAGGTCGGCATTGGTTGATAAGTTACCGGCGGTTGATAATTCGGTACCGGATGATAATTCGCAGGCGGTTGATAATTCGGTGTCAGAGGATAATTCGGATTCGGTTGATAATTTGCTGGCGGTTGATAATTCGGTGTTGGTTGATAATTCGTTGGCGGTTGGTAATTTGTTGGCGGCGGATAATTCGGTGCCGGATAACGGGACGACGGGTAAGTGGAAGCGGTCAACGGCGGTTGCACAGCGTTCGGTACAACTCGCGGGTCGGCGTGAGTGTTGTAAAATTTTCTGTAAGTTGCCGGAGTTTCCGCAACAGCAATCCGACCTTGCGGCGAACCCGTTGACGGCAACGGCGGATGAAATGAAGTCGGTAACGGCACGGATTTTGAGTTCGCATAAGGCGGCGGTGCGGCGCGTTCGGCGTTTGGAGTATTGGCATAACTATTGCCAGTGCCGTAATGATAACTTTCTCGCGGAGGCGCGGTTATGAAAGGCGATGCGGGTTGTCCATTCGGATTCGGCTCAGACGTATAAGGCGTTGCGATATTCGGTCGCAATTCTGTTGAGCTGGTCAACGTGATATTGTTTCTGTTTTCTGCTGAGTTGTTATTTGTGGCGGGATTATTTTCGCGTTCGGTTTCGTTGCCAAGAGAAATTTGCCCCGACTTCATCCAAGGCGAATAATTATCTGTTGTCTGACGTTCCCAAAGTGATGTTTGTGTCGTTGTCGGATTAGGTTTCGATGAATTGCCGGCAACTGATTGCGGGTTAGGATTGGTTTTGTTTTGCGATGCCGGTTTGACAACGGGAGGATTTGGATTCGACGGCAACTGCTTATCATTTTGTACGGTCGCGGTTTGAGCGGGGGCAAGATTCGTCGTTGAGAGTTTTACATTTGCGGATGAGGAGCTGCCAATTGTTTCGTCTATGTTTTTTGAACCACTATCTGTCGCAAGATTTTGATCATTGGTTTTTGGGTTGTCGCTTTTGTTCATCTGATTTTGCACAATCAATCCGGTACCACAAAACAGAACAATTACACCAATAACAACCATTCGCGAAAATTGTATATTTGATCTGGTAAATTGTTTAATCGTTGTGTATGGAAAATTATTTGCGTTGTTATCTGGGCGTGTTATGTTTGAGCCGCGAATTGCCGAAAAAAGATTGCCCAAAAATCCAAACAGACCGCCATGTTGAGTCGAATTATTGCCGGAGTAATAATAACCGTTTTCGGTGTTGTCGTTCAATATCGGCTTGCAATCACCGAGATCGGGCATGTGCGCAATAATTATTCCTTGTGGAATGTTTGATTTTGTTGTAGAGTTACCGTTTGGTTTTTGTTCGGTGTAGAAATCGTCCATAAAACCGTCTTGGAACATTTGCCTGTGGTAATCTTCTGACATGTATGACTCCGACTCGTCCAACGCCGGATTTTTGCTATACTGATCGATCATCATTGCATCCTCTTAACCGGATTGCGGTCAAACAAAAAAACAGACCGCAAATCGGATATTCGGTTCACCTTGTTTTAAAATGGCTATGAAAAATAGATATGAAATGTCATATCGCAACACATTAAACCAAAACCTGCACAAACAATAAATTTCAACATCACGTAAACCGCTCGCGTTGCCAGCTGCGATATATTACAACGATTGCGGTACGGTACAAATTGTCATTGCACAGTTTTCGAGCACCCGACAAGAGATGCCTACGGCTTAATCGGACAATTCGGGGTACGCCTGTAACGATTTTGACAATTTTTTGCAAAATAAGGCTTGTAAGACATCGCCCGAAAATAATTTTCCCCCAAATAAAAAAGTGGCAATTGATGATTGTCTAGGAAAAATTTCCCCAATACCGGACACATATACCGTTACAGGACTAAAATGAGTTTTTAGAAATTCCCCGTATATATTGAAATTCCCCATTGTCCCTAATAATCCTTTGTGTCCCTCTTGTCCCTAAAAAAATTAAAAAATAAAAATAATTATGAAATCAAAAGAAGAGTTAAATGTCGGCGAGTTGAATTATGATTTTGACAATTTGGTTGATCGGTTTGATCATGGTTCAAGCAAATGGGAAAACGCAAAACGGATGAAAAATATTTTGTCCGATGCGAATTTGTCCGGCGAATTGTTTGCGGTTTCAACGGCGGACATGGATTTTAAGATGGCACCGGAAATAGTTGAGGCGATTCGTGAGACGGCGTCGAGGTTGGTTTATGGTTACACGGTGCCGACGAAAGAGTATTTCGATTCGGTGATTTCGTGGTTAAGTCGCCGTCATGATGTGGAAGTTGACAGCAATTGGATTGTGTTGTCGCCCGGTGTTGTTGCGGCGATTCAATACGCGATTTCGGCGTTCACAAATTCGGGCGACGGCGTGATCGTTCAAATGCCGGTTTACCGCCCGTTTCACGCTTCCGTCAACGCATTAGGCAGACGTTTGATCAATAACGCATTGCTCCGCGACGGCAATAATTATCAGATCGATTTTGATGATTTGGAATTGAAAGCGTCCGATTCCGAAACGAAAATGCTAATTTTTTGCAATCCGCACAATCCTATTGGGCGAGTTTGGACAAAAGACGAATTGGAGAAGGTTGCGTCAATTTGTGCGAGACATGATGTGCTTGTTGTTTCGGATGAAATTCATGCGGATATAGTTTTTCCGCCTTATAAACACGCGAGTTATTGTTCGCTTTCACCGGAGTTGTTCAAGAACGCAATTGTTTGCACGTCGCCGTCAAAATCATTTAACATGTGCGGACTCCAAATTTCAAATATCATCGTCCCAAACAAAAAAATACGCCAACACTTCGCCCAACAATCACACAACTCCGGTTTCCACTCGCCAAACTGCTTCGCGGCAACAGCAACTATCGCAGCATACAACAAAGCCGAAAAATGGTTCGATCAATTGTTGAAATATATCCACAGCAATCATGAATTGGTAAAACGATTTATTGAAACGAATATTCCACAAGTTGATGTTTTTCCGTTGCAAGGGACGTATTTGCAATGGTTAAATTTTGAAGCGTTTGGGATTTGCGGGATTGATCGTGAGAGATTGTTTCATGACAACGGGATTTTTTTTGAGAGCGGTTATATTTTCGGCGAAGGCGGCGAATCTTTTGAGCGATTAAATCTCGCGTACTCAAAATCATTTCTAAACAACTTGCTCAAAAAATTACAAAAGGGAATCTCCAAAAAACATTTTTAAAAATCAGCACGCAGATGACGCAGATTTTTTAAGGATTATCGCGGATCAGATGTATTTTCTGATCTTGCGAAGATCTCCTTCAAATCTGTGTTATCTGCGTGCTGATTTTAATGGGCAAAGTATTATTGAAGTAGTTTTGGGAAAGAGAATTAAAATTTCCATAAACAATAAAATTTATCATGTTGACAGAAACTTTGGGTGGGGTATTGGTTGATGTTCGTGCTTACGCGGGAGCTAAACGTAATGAAGTTCGCGGCATTCACGACGGCTCGCTCAAGGTCGCCGTTACTAAACAACCAGAAAAAGGTAAAGCAAATAAAGCTATACGCGAACAATTGGCAAAATCCTTGCAACTCAAATTATCTCAAATCGATCTCATAAGCGGAGAAACCTCAACAACAAAAAAATTTCTAATACAAAATATAAAAATTGAAGAATTGCAAAAGAGAATAGAATCGTTGTCAAAAGATATGACGTAAGACATCGCCCCTGAAATTCAATTATACCGTAGCCGGTAAGGCGATAGGCTTCGCCCTTGAACAACCGCTTCGCGATGCTACGCTTGCGTGTCCAGCTTTAAAACAGCCTGAGTATAATGCCCTAAAGTTAGGGGTGGTTTTTGAAGGGTTAGTGGCTAGCACGCATAAGGTATTTGGAAGTTTTCCCCTAGACACTCACCACTTGTCACTTTTTTATTGTAACTATTCAGTTGCTTTTAAATAACCACAGAGAGCACAGAGTTCACAGGGATAATTTTTTTGAAAATGAAATAGACGAAAATTTCATTTTCAACTCTTTCGTATATTTTCGTATTTAAAATTCACCTCTGTGAACTCTGTGTTCTCTGTGGTTGATAAAAATTCTATCGACTGA
>JAIRWK010000419.1 GCA_031268995.1 Planctomycetaceae bacterium | reverse complement strand
ATAAATTGCTCTTGCGGGCAAAAACCAATCTGACCAAACCAAACCAGTTTTTCCTTTTCACCAAAAACTATACCTAATTTTATTTCCCTTGAGAGTTCTGTCCCGTTTGTAAACTCTTGCTTATAAATAAATTCAGCCCAATAAATTTTGACATTTCTGGTACCAGCAACATCAGAAACGGTAATATTCTCGTCTCTTTCTTTCCAATCCGAAGTCCTTTTAATGGAGACGGAGGAAACATAGGAAAAAAATTTTGTATCTACTAAAGATATAAGTTTCATCGGTTTATTGTTTGTTTGATTGTTGACATTATTTTTGGACTTTGCGTCTACCCTTGCAAAATCCAATACTCCACTTGTTTTGCAGTTGCATTTTCTTGAAAAGATACAAGCACTGACACATTCTCCATTACACAAATATACCGCTACAAATGACACCACACCAATCATAATTAGCAATAACATGGATAGAATTTTCGAAACACAATAAGCACTGCATCTTATAATTTGCAATTTACATCTCTCCTTCTTTTTTTAAGTTTAACACCACACAAACAGTTATCAAGACATAAACGTAACTGAGAATGAGATATCCAAACTTCCGGTTAACGGTCTTCTAACATACGCTATGATTTTAGTTGTGTCCACTAGCGTACTAATGACAACAAAATCCACTGCATTGTCTTGAAAGTTCTGCTCACCTGTGTATTCCACTCCATAAGAGGGATCCAAATACTTTGTACTAGAGTCACTTACATATTTCACAATGTAGTGTACCGCAAAAACTTTCTCAGATGGAGAATTACTACCACTACTCTGTCCTGGAATAGCGGGCAAACTAATAAGTTGCCCATAGACATTACTACCAGGGGTCAGGCTCGGTACCATTTCACCAACGTAATTATTCACAACAAAATCAGCGTGTAATATTGCAGGTTCTGGTTTTGTCCCACCATCCCATTCTTTAATCAACATTCCAAGTAGTTGCAAGGTTTCTTTCGCCTTAACAGTACACCTTTGGCATTGAATACCATTTACCGCAAAGACATCTATGAGCAACTCTGCCCAAGTATCACATTGACCGGAATCTGTTGTACTTTGTAATAAATCACTCGTCTCTCCTGACGCATTTGCAATAAAAGTTGTACCTGGCTTATAGTAGTACAAATTCCTTGTGAACTCTTTATCACTTTCCTTCCACCCTTTTATTGTTCGTCCTTTAAAAGTATTCCACGCATTGTCTGCCGCCTGGTTGCCCGATGTAGCACCATCAGTTGAGCAAGCAAGGTGAACGACAGTCCTATATAAACCTGTCAATGGCAAAACCGTTGTGTCAACTCCTAAAGAAACATATATAGGATTGTTGCTTGTACCAGCACTTTCCCAAGTTGTTCCGCCATCAAACGACATCTGCCAATCCATCGAAAAAGGATTGAAAAACTTTGTCTCATCGCCAAAGTTCGTCGTTGCATCAACACCCGTAGTCGGCAATGATATTGTTTTTGCTGTGGTATCAACTGTAGCACTTGTCGCGGGAATGTTTATACCATCTGTACCTATTCCTTTAATTTGTAAGCCCGACAATACTTGCCCACTTTCATACGACCACTTGACAGTCGCACGCAATTTCTTTTTCGTGCTATCTGTACCATACAAATACGGACAAGGTTGTAATGGGCTACCAGCCATATCCCGCTTCCAATGTGGTGTAGGATAGCTCCCACCACCATTATCTTGCTTAACATCTGTCCCATTGCTAAAGGTTACTTCGCTCAACTTAAATATGTCCCACGACGCAGTGGAATCGTTACCCGAAGTATCAGCACCGTGACTATAGTCAAAAGTGAATTCGCTACCGTACTCAGTACCTACATACTCAATCGCCCCCCAAACTTGAGTAGCTGGCTGACCATTAGGAATATTTTGATCCGCATCAAGAAACATAAAGTCAACATGGTGATTACCAGCAGTGACTGCCGTAAATTCTTTGCTAATAACGCTACCACGCGCAACATCTGTACCTGATCCGAAAGTTACATTTCCCGTCGTAGAGTCATACGTTACTGCTGTCTCATCCAAATCTGCGATGTAAAGTTCGCTTGTTTGTCTGATTGGGGGATTTTGTAAAACTATACAACCACCCTTAACCCGCACTTTTGTGTTAGGTTTTTGCGTTGTAAAGCTAACCCGACAAACATAAGCAGTCCAACGAGCCGGATTTGTTATATGGCGCGGAGACCTCATGTAACAAGGGAAAAAAGTACTTTCCATTTGAGCGTCAACTTTACTAAGTTGGCGGGAAATCTCCGATGACGATGGTAAACTAGGCATAGTTCGATTTCAAAAAATGCTTTTATTAAAGTGTTGAAATAAAAGGGAATCACTACCCAACTTTTATTGTTCTTACCTATACTTCAAATAAGCTACGGCGCAACAGAACTTCACAAATCTAAAATTACACAACTTGCACGCAAATCACTTAACGTTACATCCTTTCCGTAACGCCAAATTCGTCAATTACATTGTTTTTCGTTTTACGAATCTACATTTTACGGGCATTTTGTGGGCTAATCTGTTGAAGCACAGCTTCGCGGTTTCCTCTGGCACTCCGCCGACTTCGTACATAATTGTTCCGGGTTTTACTACTGCCGCCCAGTATTCAGGTTCGCCTTTTCCCTTGCCCATACGTGTTTCCAATGGAATTGACGTAATAGATTTATCGGGAAAAATTCGGATGTACAATCTTCCTTCAGTTCTAAGGTACTGCTGTGCGGCGATACGTCCTGCCTCAATAGTTGCAGCACTAATCCAACCGCCTTCAAGCGTTTGCAGTCCATAATCTCCAAATGTTACATCTTTTCCTCTGGTCGCCTCACCTTTTATACGACCTCTTTGGATTTTTCGATGTTTTACTCGTTTGGGCATTCGCGCCATTGTTTTCGTCCTCGCTATATTCGCCTTGATTTATCCAAACTTGGATGCCAATATGACCTTGTGCGATTTTGGCTTCATGGAAACCGTAATCGATTTTTGCACGTAACGTCGAAAGTGGAATTGAACCGGCGATTTGTTTTTCACACCGCGCCATTTCCGCACCACCCAATCGACCCGACAATTGAATTTTTATACCTTTCGCGCCAGCTTCCATCGCTTGCTCCATTGCCCGCTTCATCGTTCGGCGGAAAGCAACACGTCTGACCAACTGTTCGCCAATATCCTCAGCTACAAGTTGCGCATCAATATCAGGGCGAAGCACCTCTTCTATTTTGAGGTTTACTCTGCGTCCGGTTATTCGCTGTAAATCTTCCTGAAGTTCCTCAACCTTTCTACCGCGTTGACCGATCATGATACCGGGTTTAGCGGAAAAAAGCACAACACGAACCTCATCACGAGTTCGTTCTATTTCTATTTTGGAAATCGCCGGATAAAGCGGTTTTTCAGCTACATCCTTACGCTTCTTTATAAAATCCCTGATTTTCTTGTCTTCAACAAGCAATTCAGCGAAATCCCTTTTGGGAGCATACCAACGGCTTTTCCACTCCTCCATAATGCCGGTGCGAAAAGCCACCGGATTTACTTTTTGACCCATGTTATTCTAACGTTTCTAATAATCTACATTGTACTTACTAAAAATTTATACTCAAGCCGTTTTAAATTTTCCCCAAGCGGATGTTAAAGGGCAAAGTTTATCGCCCATACCAACTTCGGTATAATTCACTTGATTACAACTAAACCGTCAACCCCCAAACAATATCGGCTAACGGCATAACCGCCCGCCGCCAATCACTTTCAACCAACTACAACTGTAATGTGCGAAGTTCGTTTGAAATATACACTCGAAGCTCCCCGTGATTTTGGACGAAAACGCTTGCTCACAGGACCGCCATCAACTCTAATGTCAAGTACCTCAAGAAGTGTTGTTCTACCCGACGCTGATCTATCTTCCGCATTTTTGACTGCGTTGTAAATAGCCTGTCTAACAAGTTTTGCTCCGCGAGCCGGATAACACGAAAGTATCTCCAACGCGACATCTGCGAACTCGCCGCGAACAAGGTCTGCGTAAGGTCGAATCTTACGCGCGCTCATTTGGGCGTAGCGATGAACTGCTTTAAATGTTCGCACTATTCCACCGGTAGTATATCTTTTATTTGCCATTTTTTCACCTTATTCAAAATAATAAATTATACCGAAACCATTATGGACACTCAAGTCCTGCCCAACACAAACAGCTTATGCAAACTAGTTTGCAATATCCTGTTTCGGAAAATTCAAAACATTTTATTTCTTACCGCCCTTGCCACCGTGACCTTTGAAAATGCGCGTCATCGAAAATTCACCCAATTTATGCCCAACCATCTCTTCGGTAACGAATACCTTAATAAACACCTTGCCATTATGAACAAGAAAAGTATGTCCCACAAATTCAGGAACAATCGTACACGCCCTTGCCCATGTTTTTATGGGTTCTTTTTTAACAGCATTGTCCAGCTTCTCGACTTTCGCAAGAAGTTTAACATTGACAAACGGTCCTTTTTTTAATGATCTGCTCATACGTCAACTCAATCCCTAAACATGAAATTCGCGGAGGATACAACGCGAAAAAATAAGTTAAATCTACATGATTCGGTCTGCTACGAATCACTTCGTCAAAACAACGAAATTTTACGACAATTTTAAGATACCATAACGTCTGCTTTTTCTTCGTCTTATGATTGCCTTGTTGGTTGGTTTTCGTTTTTTACGTGTTGAGGTACCTTTTGTCGGTTTACCCGTTGGGGTTACCGGATGTCGTCCGCCTTTGGTTCGTCCTTCACCACCGCCGTGCGGATGGTCTATTGGGTTCATTGCGGTACCGCGAACATGCGGGCGACGACCCAACCAACGGCTTCGTCCTGCCTTGCCGATTTCAATGTTCATGTGGTCTGCGTTGCCGACACTTCCGATGACCGCGCGACATTTAATCGGTACACGTCTAATTTCACCGCTCGGCATATTCAACTGCGCCCAACCCGCGACAGGATCACGGGCAACCAATGTCGCTTTTGAACCGGCAGACCTACAAAGAACGCCGCCGCGATTAGGTTGCAATTCAATATTGTGAACCTCCGCACCTAGCGGAATATCCGAAAGCGGTAAACAATTCCCAATATTCGGCGATGCCCCTGCTCCACTTAAAATCTTTGCCCCAACATTAAGCCCATCCGGTGCAACGATATACCGTCTCTCTCCATCAAAGTATCTCAAAAGAGCTATTCTGGCACTGCGATTCGGGTCGTATTGAATTGACAAAACCACTGCTTCAACACCGTCTTTGTTACGGCGAAAATCCACCAATCTAAACTGACGTTTATGACCACCGCCGCGATGACGTACAGTGATAATTCCCTGATTGTTACGTCCGTTTGTACGGCGTTTTGCACGCAACAAATTCTTCTCCGGAGTTGCATCTTTCGTGAGTTCGGCGAAATCGCTTACGCTCATATTTCTGCGACCGGCATTATTTGGTTTATATTTTTTTACACCCATTTGAACTCCAATTATGTACTGACTAAAGCTATTTGACTCCCGAAGTTAAACCGTACCCGTTATGATCGGCAGGTTCCAATATTATCCGATTTGTGGCGACGGACAAAAGATCAACCGTAATTTATCTTGTCGTCTTCGTGTAGTCTGACCAATGCCCGTTTGGTTGTTGCCGTTTTTCCGATAGTGCGACGAACTCGCCGTTTTTTACCGCGACGTTTTTGAGTCCGCACATCCAACACCTTAACCTCAAACAGGAACTCAACCGCCTTTTTAATCTGCTGTTTATTCGCAAGACCATTTACTTCAAAAGTATAAATATTACGATGTTCGGCATGATCATAACCTTTTTCTGTAACTACCGGCTTGAGAATAACCTGATATGGTTCAAGTTGTAAATTCACTTTTGTAATATCTTTTTGTCTTGGCATGATACTTCTCCACTAATTTAATTTCTTTTATTGCTCAACCCTGTCATTATTGCAGAGTTTATATTTGTCTTATTTCACGCGATTATTGTTCAGGGCAACAGGACTTAGGACAAAGAACAGTTTTTTGATTTCGTTGTCCAAAAGAACAATTTGCGTCATTCACGGGTAAAATATAATTTCTTGTAATTGTTGATTTGTTTAATTCGTTGTTGATTTGTTTAGTTCATTGAGGGCCGCTTCGTAGTCGGCGGGGCTTATTATTGAGTTAACAAACGACTCGTAAGCCAATTTCGTCATCAAGAGTCGTTTGGGACGGAGAATTTCGTATGCGTTCAGATCGGAAACTGGCAGAATTCGGACACCTTCAATATTGCGGAAACTTTTATAGAGATTTGTGTTATGTTGTTCAATTGCTACAAGAACTGTTTCGTGTATATTCAGGGCTTGAAGGATTTGGGCAACTTCTTTTGTTTTTGGCTCGCTGATCGATAATTGGTCGATCAAAATCACCTGCATATCGCCCAATTTAGCGACGAAAGCCATTTGAGTAGCTCTTCTCAGAGCTTTAGCCGGTAATCTAAAAAACCAATTTCTAGGTCGTTTTGCAAAAATGTGACCGCCGCCTCTGCGTACACCACTTCTACGATGACCTGCACGTGCGTTGCCTGTACCTTTTTGTTTGTACATTTTCTTCTTGTGTCCCGCAACCTCAGCGCGAGTTTTTGATTTCGCTGAACCTTGACGGAGGTTAGACTGGTACATAACTACGGCATCGTGCAAAAGCTGATGGTTGATAAAGTTGCCAACTAATAACTCAGTGCAAACCGTCAACTTATCAATCTCTTTACCATCTTTATCGTAAACTATCAATTCGACGCTAGGCATAACACACCTGAAATATAAAATTATCTTTTTCTCTCTAACAACACCCGCTCGCACAATCAATCCGGCGGGCAACCAACACTATACCGAACATTACTCCGACTCCATTCAACCGCGTAGCGTAAATCCCAAAATTATCACTTAAGAGTTACAACTAACTCCTTATTCCTTTTCTGTTTTCGCTACTTCACTAACAACATTCTCAACCATCTCAACCTTTGGAACTGTTTCTTTTTTTGTTATACGCCATTGATTTGATTTTGGAACCGGTTGAATGTTTGTAGGTCTAATTGTAACGTAACCGCCTTTGGGACCGGGAACCGCTCCGCGAATCACCAACAAACTATTTTCTTTGTCCACTAAGACGACTTTTTGATTTCTTATCGTTACTTTGTCTGCTCCGTACTGACCGGGCATTTTTTTACCTTTTTGGGTACGGCTCGGAAACGCGCTGCAACCGCTACTTCCTAAATGTCGATGGCATTTTTTAACGCCGTGTGATGCTCGTTGACCTGCGAAGTTGTGGCGTTTCATTACTCCCGCGTAACCTGAACCTTTGCTAATTGCCGTAACATCCACCGAAATAACGTCATTAAAAACATCAACCGTAAGCTCTTGTCCCACTTCGTAATCGCTAGAGGGTATTCTGAATTCGCGGACAAATTTTTTGGGTTCGCAATTAGCTCTAGCAGGCAATGTCACTCCCGCCCCCAACGACTTCCGCCGTTTGCTCTCTATCAGGGCAACATGACCGCGTTCACTTTTCGATGCCCGACTACGTGACTTATCACCGAATCCAATCTGAACAGCCTCGTAGCCGTCGCGTTCATTGTTGCGAATCTGGAGGACGTGACAAGGTCCCAACTGCATAACAGTAACCGGTATCACTTCACCTGTATCAGTGTACAACTGCGTACACCCAACCTTTTGTCCCAAAAGTCCAATTGACATTTTATTACTCTGCTCTTAATTATTTTGTTCAAAACTTTTCAAATATACCGAAGCCAGTATAGGCAATAGGCTTCGCCTTTGAGCAACCGCTTCATGTTGTTGCGCTTGCGTGTCAAGCTTCGGGAATTTAAAAGTAGCCTGAGTGTACTGCAAAATACAGGCTCATTTATGTAAAGGCAAAATTTATCACCGATACTAGTTGCGACGTGAAACCGACTCATTTCGGTTTATTTTCTTCCGCTTGTTTTAATTTTAATATCAACTCCAGCGGGCAAGGTGAGTTTATTTAGCGCGTCTATCGTTTTTGCCGTTGTTTGAACGATGTCGATTACCCGTTTATGGGTTCTTATTTCATATTGTTGTCTTGCTTTTTTGTCAACATGCGGGCTGGAAAGAACGGTATAACGCTCAATTCGCGTAGGCAACGGAATAGGACCACGAACCAATGAACCGGTACGTTTAGCCGTGTCAACTATATCCCCAGCACTTTGATCCAATACCGCATTGTCAAATGCTTCCATTCTGATTCTAATTGTCTCTTGTCCAAGTACACTCACTGCTCTGTCTCCACTCTAAATAAATTCCAAACATTTACACCGAAGCCAGTAGGTTTCGCACTTGAACAACCGCTTCACGTTGTTGCGCTTACGAGTTCAGCTTCGGGAATTTTAAAACGGCTTGAGTATAGTTGTTTCACACCTCACGCAACAAACTCACGACCAACGCCAGCATCATTCAAGCTCAAGCCAATACAAAAAACTTTTCACCACGAACGAACAGCTTGCACCGGATAAATCACCTCTCTCCCTTCCCCGCAAGACGGCAGACGAAAAAAACCAACTTGATCTGACGACAAATCATTTCTCTTGCAAGCCGATTGCAAACCAATGCTATCACGGTCGCGATTGAAAGGCGATAAATTTACCATTAGTGAGAAAAGTGTCAAGGGGGCGGTTTATCAGATTCATCTACGGGAAAAAATTTGGGTGGCAGTTATCGCGAGCAATTTAGATTTCGGTCTTTGTTTTTTGGTCAAGGTTTTGGGCAAAGATTGACAAGATATGACGAAATCCTGACAATCTTGTCATCATTACCTGAAGAAGTCGAGTTGTAAATGGAATTTCCAAAAATTTATCTTTTTATACTCAAGCTGTTTTAAAATTCCTGAAGCTGGATACGCAAGCGTAACAACGTGAAGCGGTTGTTCAGTGGCGAAGCCTGTCGCCTTACCGGCTACGGTATAATTTTTATCACGAAAGGCACGAAAATTACAAAAGACACGAAAGAGGAATTATTTGTATTTTTTGTGTTCCTCAATTATCGTACAATAATCTTGTAAAATCAAACCATTCAGTTTAAAGTCATGACACAACTTTTTGTACAAATAAAGCAAGTCGGGAAACGAAAGCCGATTATTGAGAAACAAGCTCTCGAAATCCCCGAAACAATTAACTCGCTTCGGCAACTCATTACTTGGGTTATCCAAGATCGTGTTGCCGTGTTCAACCAAAAAAACGAGGAAGGTAACTGGGCAAAATATCTTACCGATATTGACAACAATAAAAATGAATCACAAAATATTGATCTTGAGCTTGTTGCCGAAACGGGAAAAGTTACTTTTGACGCGAAATACAACGGCAAAATCCAAGACCCAAACAAAGCCGTTGATAACGCATTGCTTGCTTTTGAAGATGGTTTGTTCCGCATTTTTCTCGATGATACGGAACTTGAATCGCTTGACTCCGCGATCATTTTCACGAATAGCAGTACTTTGACTTTCATCAGATTAACCATGTTCGCAGGGCGTTCGTGGTAATTTTTTTGCCCTATATTTTAAAGGACAATTGATGACGCAAGTTACATAAAAAACAAAGTAATCTTTTACTCGGCATTTTATACTGAAGCTACTTTAAAATTCCTGAAGCTGAACACGCAAGCGCAACAACGTGAAGCGGTTGTTCGATGGCAAAGCCTATCGCCCTACCAGCTACGGTATAGTAAATCGTTTTACAAACATTACCTAGAATAGAGAGAAAATTATGACCGTTGAAAAAATTTTTGAAGATCGTGTCAATAAGTTACGAAATACTATTCCGAAACTCAAAAAGGGAAATCAGAAAATTGCGTTACTGTTTGTTGAGACATTGACAGATGAATATGCTCGAAAAAAAATCAAGGCAAAAGAAAAATTTGTTGCTTTGTTAGTGGAAGGAAAAACGCAACTCGACGAAATCTTTTCCGGCAATCGTGCGGAATTGATTCCGTTTTTTGTCGGCAAGGACAACGCGAAACGTTTTGAAAAACTTTGGAACAGACTCACGATTACCACTTATCAAGGCGGTTGGTACAGGCGTTCTTTTCGTACAAAAAAGCAGACAGCTCTTTATTTTGACAAGGGTATTGGTTTGATATCGAGTTTTTTTCTGTCAACCACGATAAGTTTTACGGTCAAAGAATATCTCGACAACTACATCAAATCACCACACAATAGTTACTCTCTTGCGGCGGGTGAAAATGTATTTGAGCAACCGATTAGACAGCAAATTTTGTATTCTTCTTTGATGCAAAATTTAATTGCGCTCGATCTTGACGAAAAAGACGAATTTGTTACGAACCGGATCAAAGAAATTATTTATGACGACAACAATGTCGGGATTTTGACCAGAGAAATTATTCGCGGTGTTCTGATTAGCCGGAATGCGGACTCGCATAAATTGGTTGGTGATTTATTGTTTGCGGCGAAGTTGCAAGAGGGATTAAGGCAAACGATTGTTGAAGCGTGTGATGAATGTTCTGTCGAAGGTTTTAATTACATTATCAATATTATTCTCGAAAATAATCTCGAAAGATTTTCGTCGATTGTCCGTGCAATCGGAACATGGACAGGATTACAAACCGCTGAATTTCGACCCCAAACGATTCGTAAAACTCTGGAAATTGCCGCTGATATTATTTCCAATAAATCAGATATTGATCAATTACTTGAAAGTGATGATCTGATTGAAATTTATGTTGCGCTTTGGGGAATTGGGTTACGTGAAATTATTGACACACGGAAACCGTTACTCAATCTTGTCAAAAGTCAAAAGAAATACAAACAACTTGCCGCCTTGTATTTTCTGTGGCAAACTCATGATATTCAACTTATGAAAGATGTCATTCTCGAAATACTGAACGAAAAGGATATTGAACTCTGGTCTCAATTGCACGGAATGCTTGAAACGGTACTGACGTGTGAATTAGATATTCGTATCAATGAAAAAATACAAAATGCAAAAAGCAATAAAAAAGTTAGTGACAGCCAAAATGAACCATCTCCAAGTGAATACTTTTTGTCTTCTTATCAAGCATATTCCAATTGTGGTTTTGGGCAATGCCGGATTAACGATGACGAGGTACGAAAGATTTTTGCACGATTAAATCAACTTGCCGAATCGACTCCGAAAAAAGAAACACGGTTTGAGCCGGACGCTTCCAACATAAACATACGCCGTCTTTCTGCAAACGATTTTATCCGTTCAATGATTATGTGTGCGGCGATTCTTGGAGGTAACGATTCCGATGTAAAATTACTTTTATCTCTTATTCCAAAGATGGATGCGTCCACAAAAGAAAATTTAGTCAGGTCAATTTTGAAATGGGATAATCCGTTACATCGAAAAGCGTTGGTTGATTTATTTTGTGATTCGCATCTTAGTTATTATCGAAACGCAATTACTGATGTATTTAAAAATGTTATTCTCACCTCCGACGAATATGAAACAATTGAAGCCGCGCTTCGGTTCAAGGATGCTGCACTTCGTGTTGAAATTATCAATCTCATTTTGAAACAGCCGCCGGAAAATTTACAAAAAAGTATCGAGCGGTTGATTAGTTCAAAAGACGAACAAAAACGTCTTGCCGGTCTTGACATAATTGATCAGACGGAAAAATTGTCAAAATATAAAAAGGAATACGCCGCTGTTGTTTCCGCTTGCAAGCAACTTGCTCTCACTTCGGCGGACAACGAAAAGAAAAAAGGAACCAAGAAATCCGCCGCAGAAGAAATTCTCGTACAAAAAATTGCGGAAAAGAAAAAAATTGAATACACCAAAGAAAACGGATTCGGTTTGTGCGATCCCAACGGAAAACCCAATATTCCCGAACCGAAAAAAACAAAAAAATTACTTGCCGATATTCTTGTCGAGGAATTACCGCGTCTGGAAAAATTCCTGATACAACTTGATGAGTTAATTTATGAACATCGTGATAATGAATATTCGGGCTATCCATGGAGAACAGAGGAAAGGCAAACTGTCGTTCTGGGAAGTCAACAACCTTTTTGGGCAATGCTCAATACTTATGAGGAACGAATGAAATTACGCAACGGTAATGGTGAACCAACTATTGACGATTATCCGCTTGCTGAAGTTTGGAAAGGGCTTGCCGAAAAACATAAATTGCGATCTCTTGATTTTTTGTTGCTAGGTATTCTTGGCGAGGCTTGTAATAAAAGTTACAACAGCGAATTTGAAAATTTTTGTCAGGGTAGAGCGGAATTTGAAAAATATGCGGCAAATTTTACGAAATGGTTTAATAATGTTTGCTGGTGTTACGAAAAAATGAAGGCGTTTAGTGAACGATATAAAAAGAAGTTTCGGTATTTATCGGCTATTACTGATCTCGTTAGAACCTTTGAACGAAGTGCGCCTAAAGAAGAAATTGCCGACAGTCTTATTGAAATTTTGTCCGGTATTTACGCCGCAACACCCAAAGGACTTTTTACACAACCTTGTAGAGATTTGGGAACTACACTGTACTTTGGTTCCGGTAACATGACATTTCCCATAAAATCATCAACATTTTTTGAATGTAATACATTCTTGCGAACTCTTCTTGTGCAATGTCAGGGAATATCGGTTGATGTAAGACCGACCGAGCGTTTTAATATTTTGTACAAATATTATGAAGCGGTGGAAAATTGTCAGCAAAGGCTGATGGGATATTTGGGATATTACAGTAAACTTATTCCATCGGTGGAACTTTTTGAAAAGATGCGTGATCAAGGTACGATTGATGATTCTGAATTGTTACGGGAAATGCTTATCCGTCCCAATCGGGAAAATGTTATGCAGGCGGTTACCGGATCGGTAGGACATTGGCGATACCAGCGTAAATTCGGTACAAAAAAACAAGTTAATTTTCCGCACTTTCAACGTTTGTTGCCGTCGGTGATTGACCGGATTCTTGAGATAGAACTTTCACGCGGTGATACGGAAACCGAAGTGAGTCCGTTGATCAAATCTATCGGCGAATTTGAAGGAATCCGGTATTTTGTTGATATTTTGAAAGCAATGGATAAAACGCCACTTGTTCGTGGATATTCGTACTCAAATAATTTATCGCGGGCGGATTCTTTTTGTTTTCTCTTGAAAGTGTGTGAACCGGAGGACAAGGCGGATTCGAAATTGTTTGCGGGTATTCCAGAGCAACGATTGCTTGAAGCGGCAATGTATGCGCCGCAATGGATTGATCTTGTACAAGAATTTTTGGGTTGGCAGGGATTGATGTCGGCGTGTTGGTATTTTCACGCTCATATTAACGAATCGATGAGCGAAACTAAAGAATCAATTATTGCGCGATATTCGCCGATTTCGCCGCGACAATTCAAAGACGGTGCGTTTGATATTAATTGGTTCAACGACGCTTACAAAACACTTGGCGAAAAACGTTTTCAAATGGTTTACGATGCCGCAAAATATATCACAAGCGGAGGGAATCATCGACGCGCACAAATATTCGCCGACGCTTTGCGCGGAAAATTAAAAATCGCCGATGTTGAAAAATCGGTTACAGAAAAACGTAACAAAGATAATTTACTCGCGTATTCGTTGTTGCCGTTAAAGAAAGGAAACGCTGGCGAAAAAGAACAATTAGCACGTTACAATTTCATTCAGAAATTTTTGAACGAAAGTAAAAAATTCGGACAACAACGCAAAGAATCCGAAGGCAAAACGTGTGAAATTGCGTTTCAAAATCTTGCTCTCGCTGCCGGTTATGAGGACGTGAACCGTTTCATTTGGGCGATGGAAACGGAGAAGTCGAAGGGGTTGGTCAAATATATTGTGCCGAAAAAGGTTGAAGGTTTTGAGTTGTCGATAGTGATTGACGATTTCGGCAAACCTGCGATTCGCAGTGTTAAAGACGACGGGACGGAATTGAAAGATATTCCGGCAAAACTCAAAAAACACGCTTACGTTGAAGAACTCAAGGAAACCGTCAAAATATTCCGCGACCAATTCCGTAACGTCCGCGCTAATTTTGAAAAGGCAATGCAATTTGAATCCGAATTTATGGTTGAGGAACTCTGCAATTTATCACAAAATCCGTCAATTAAACCGATTTTATCGAAACTAATTTATCGTTATGGAAATAATTTTGGTTTCTTTGCGGACGGGCGGTTTATGGATGTTGACGGCAAGATTAGCGCAACGAAAAAGTTGAAGTCAACGGAGCGTGTATTGATTGCGCATCCAGTTCATTTATTTGAGGCGAAGGTTTGGAAGGATTTCCAAAAAATCGTTTTTGAACGTGAAATGGTGCAACCGTTCAAACAGGTTTTCCGCGAATTGTATTTGCCCAATGCCGATGAGAAAAAAGCGAAGACATATTCTAATCGTTATGCCGGTCATCAGGTTCAACCATCTAAAACGGTTGCGTTATTGCGGAGTCGTAATTGGACGATTGATCAAGAGTTTGGATTTTTGAAGGTATTTTACAAATTGGATTTAATGGTTCGACTTTATTGTTATGCGGATTGGTTTATGCCATCTGATGTTGAGTCTCCGACGATAGAAAAGGTTGAATTTGTTGATCGTAGGACGTTGGAGTTGGTGCCGTTTGTGAAGATTCCGCCGGTGATTTTTTCGGAGGTGATGCGTGATTTGGATTTGGTAATAAGTGTTGCGCATATTGGCGGAGTTGATCCGGAAGCGTCGCTTTCAACAATTGAAATGCGAGCGGCAATTTTAGAGGAAACATTGCGTTTGGTGAAACTCAAAAATGTTACGTTCAAGAAATCGCATGTTTTGGTCAAGGGAACGCTTGGCGAATATACGATTCATCTTGGCAGTGGCGAGGTTCAAATTATGGCGGGCGGTTCGTTGACGATTTTACCGGTTCATTCGCAGCAACGCGGACGTTTATTTTTACCTTTCATAGACGACGACCCCAAAACCGCCGAAATCACATCCAAAACCCTACTACTAGCCGAAGACAACAAAATCAAAGACCCAACCATCCTAGAAACAATCCGCAACAAATAAAGAACAAAAAAGAACGCATAACCATAACCGCCCAAAAAAAATTTTTTACCAATCACAGAGAAATTTTTTTGTATCTTTTAGTCAAATATCTTTTTAAGGACAAAATGGACACAAAGGACAAAAGGGACGTAAAAGACAAAGTAACCATTTACTCAACATCACCAAAAGCGTCATTAGGGATGTCCCTTACAATCGCCAAATCGAGATAAAGTTTCCCCCGTCCCTTATGTCTCTTATGTCCCTTTTGTCCCCTAAAGATATTGGACAAAAAATAACCGTAACATAGCGAAGCGATTGTTTAAGGGCGAAGTCTGTCGTTTATGTCGGTTTTGGTATATTTTAGCGGTGTCTGGAATGGTGGTGTCGGTGTAATGGCGCGTCGGTGTAGGGGGTTCTTTCGGTGCGGTTTTCTGCTTCGGCATCACTCGCAACCATTGGCTCTGCTGTGCCGAGATCGGCTTTGGGATCGTTTTGGGTAATCGACGTTTCGTTTTGCGATGATCTGTAAACGGCAAGCTCGGTAATTCCACTGCCGCTGAAATCACCAACTATCGGCACATCCCCAACCTCGCCAAACTTGATCTGCTCGTTCAAAATAAAATCGCCCGTCGTGTCCAAATGCCAAACACCATTGACATAAAGACCTATATTGTCAATTCCGTCACCGTCCCAATCGCCCACAACCACAACCGCACCCTTGCCCAACTCGCCGCCTGCTTCAATAACCTTGTCCTTATCGTCAAGTTTGCCGTTGCCGTTGTAATCAATGTACCATGTTCCATTGCGGTAAACGCCGATCTTCTTGATTCCGTCGCCCGCAAAATCGCCCGTGAACGCTTGATCGCCCTCCTCGCCGTACTGGAAAACATGGTCAATAACATCTAAACGCACATTCCCATTCTGCGAATGTTTCATCGCCCTTGCCTTTTGTAACTGACTCGAAATGTCAACCGCAGGCGGCATATTTTTAGGACGCAGTGTTGTTGATTCCATCGTGTTTAAGTCGCTTGGCAAACCGGATTCGGTTGCGATAATTTCGTTGTCGCCCGACCACTTTCTGCCAAAAACACCAATATCAGACTTGCCGTCCCCATCCCAATCTCCAACTATCGGTTGATCACCAACCTCGCCAAGCTCCGCCCAAAGATCGCCTTCGTCCCAAACACCGTTACCATTGAGATCGATATACCACTTGCCCTCGTGAAAAACCGCCACTTCAGCAATACCATCGCCGTTGAAATCACCCACAATCGGCGTACCGCCATCGGGACCGAACGTGTAACGTTTCCGCACCGTGCCGTTTTTGTCGCGAACGTACCAGCCCGATTGCTTCATGGGTAACGGCTCCCAAGCAACACTGATCAAACGTACTCCACTTGATACATCTTCATTCACTTCCGCACCGCGTAGTATTACTGTTTGCCGTGTTGCCAAATCCGCCGCAACAAGACCATCCGCAACCGCCTCAGGTCCGTCAATATCACGCGGATAACCGCCATTTATCACACTCAAATGCCACGCCGAATCCGCCGATGCTGGCATTGCGCCAGCACCGTAACCAGTCAACAAACCGTTATTCATTACCGGTTGCTGCCAACTTGGAGACAATCCCGCCGCTCCGCCGCTGCTTGCCCCGACCGACGGAACATAAGGAACCGAACTAGACGGAATTACAGGAATCGACGGTAACACCGGAACAACCGGCGGATCAATATCGTTCGGATCAGGATCAATTGGATCAGGATCAATTGGATCAGGATCATTGGGGTCGGGATCATTTGGGTCAGGATCTTCTGGGTCAGGATCATGCGGATCAGGATCGTTTGGATCTGGGTCATTGGGATCGGGATCGTCGGGATTTCCGGGGATAGTTTTTTCGATTTCGGCAAAATTGTAATTTATACCCTGCCCTGCCGGTGGTAGTTGAATTTCAGATATTCTATCGTTTGCCGGTAAAACTCCGACAACAATACCGCCAATTGTTCCAATAGATTCAAGCCCGTCAATATAATTTTCCGGTTGCGTTTCAATGATTTGATACGTTTTAAATGGGCAAAGGCTGTCGAATTGGTAGTAACCGTTTACGTCGGTTTTTGTGGTTTTTGATGTATTTATGTATTGAGTGCCGTTCCAGACCCAAAGAGATAATGTAACGTCTTTTATTCCTTTTTCGCCGTTGTCAAGTTTTCCATTTTTATTTGTATCATTGTAAACGTAACCGCTCAATTCGCCTTTACGGTTTTCGGCAAAATTATAATTTATTCCGTTCTCTCCGCTGTTGATTTGGATATTATGAATTTGATCGTTTCCGTCTGATGTTTCGGTCAATTCGCCGCGATCATTTCCGTCAACCGTACCAACCGAATTTGTTCCATCGCAATATCCATCAGGCTCAATTTCCGTTACACAATAAACTTTATCCGGTTTAAGATTATCGAAAAAGTAATTTCCGTCGGCATCGGTAACGGTTTGACTGATGTTTTGTTTGTTGCCGTTTTCGTCTAGGACGCAAAGGTAAATTGTAATTCCTCCAATTCCGGTTTCATCATCATCTTTTGTGCCGTTATTATTTTTATCTTCGTAAACGTTGCCCGAAATTGTGCCTTTTTCTAATTCGCCGAAATTATAATCTACGCCTTCGCCCGCAAACGGTAAGATAATTTCAGATATTTCATCGTTTTCGTCGGCGTTGCCGATTGGTACTCCGCTGGCGAAATGTCCGATTGTTTCCTTGCCGTCAACATAATTCACCGGTTGCTTTTCGGTAACTTTGTATTTACGAAACGGATCAAGTTCACCGAACCGGTAATAGCCTTGCGCGTCGGTTTTTGTTGTCCGCAATAATTTATATTCGTCATTGGTTGCGTCCCAAATCCAAAGAGATAATTCCGCGTTTGCAATTCCGTTTTCGCCATTTTCTTTTTGACCGTTATTGTTTTTGTCGTTGTAAACGTAGCCGGAAATCGAACCTTTCTTTAATTCGCCAAAATTATAATTTTCACCGTGTTCATTCGCGCCGACAAGAATATTTGTTATTGCGTCCGACAATTCAATTGCGCCGCCTATTGTACCAATTTGTTCTTTGCCGTCAGCGTAACCGGCAGGTTGCTGGATTTCGAGAACACGGTAAGTTTTCCCGCCAGCAATCTCGTCAAAAATATAGAATCCGTTTGCGTTGGTTTTTTGTAGCAAATTCGTGGATTCAAAAAATCCAGTCGCCTCGTTTTTGACAAAAAGTTCAAGCCAAACATCGGCAATTCCTCTTTCGTTTATCGCATCTCGAATGCCGTCGTTGTTCACATCTTCATAAACATAACCCTCAATTGAACCTTTTTTTGGTGATTGCGGAGAATCGGCTCTTTCGATTACGCCAGCGGTTTGTTCCTTCCGTGAACGAAGATCGCTATCGTCATAATATTTATCCTGCGGAACATTCAAATCAAAATCAGAAGGAGCAGAATATACGTCAATAAATTTACCGTCAACATTCAACGTTTCATAATTCGCTGACTCAAATTTCGCGGAGATCGTCGAACCCTCAAAATGACTGCCCTGCAAAACCGACGTAACTTTTATACACGGACCGTCGTCTTTAATTGTGCTTGAGAATGAATTGACATCAATCTTGAAAGTAAACTGTTTATCCGCCGTGAAACCTAACGCCGGATCATCAGTGTCAAACGTGATAGTCAATTTTGTGAAAAGACCGTTGCTGTCTTTTTCCAGAGTATGCGAATAACCTATTCCGTTACTTTGATCAACACTGAAACCAAAAGGGATTTTGTTGTAATTGCCTACTGGTTGCGAGATGTCTGCGAAAAAGTAAAGATATTCACCGACATCATAGACATTGAGATCAATTACAAGCTCGGAAAGTTTCGTACCCTTCGCTCCGCCATGCCACGAGACAAAAAAAGTATCGCCGCCTTCGTCTTCATTGTCGCTTTGCTCAACATAATAGTCTTCATGAAAAACGACTCCGACACTTATCAGATCCGGCGGCTCGTAAGGGGTTGTCGAAAGCATTTCACGAGGCTCAATTTCTTCAATACGGCAAATACGGTTACGCAACGATTTACGCCTCCCAACCGATTCCGATTTGAAATTACCATCCCAAAGCTCCCAAAAAGCACTTAAAATTCCCACAAAAACCTCCACCCCAAATTTAATTAAAATTCGTAACCGTTCACTGCATACCGAAGCTGGCATGTCACTCTTTTCCTTCCGATCCCTTCGCCGCAACTTTTGGCGTTTCCGTCTGCAATTTTTCTTCGGGCAATGGGTACAGCTGCAATATTTTGTCAGACGAATCGGGCAATTTTGTAAAATTATCCGTTTCGGTTTGGTTTTCGAGTCCGTTTTTGTTTTGCTCTGGAATATTCCAAAACCGAATAGATGTATCAAATCCGCTTGAAATCAACAATTGTTTTTCAACATCAAAAACCATCGTTACAACCGTTCCCGTGTGTCCGATAAATGTTGTTATTTGTTTTCCTTGTGTGGAATCCCAGATGCGTATTGCGTTATCGCTTTCGCCTGACGCTATTACATTATCGTTACAAAAAACAAGCGAGAACGTTTTGCCCGGATGTTCGGGAAGGCGTTTAATACGTTTACCGGTTTTTGGTTCTAGGATAGTTATGAACGGACTATCGCCCCCGACAGCTAATTTTGAACCGTCCGGACTGAATGCGATTGCGTTTATTCTGCGTCGGCTGCCTTTGATGTCGTTGTATTTTGACAAATCCACCGTTGACCAAATTCTCACAATCCCGCTTCGTCCCGCAACCGCAAGCTGCGAACCATCCGCCGAAAACGCAATAGTCCGATTACCGGTTTCGTTCGTTTCCGGTTTGGCAATAAGATTACCGGTTTCGGTGTTGTAAATCCGCACAAATTTATCAAAACCGCCAACCGCGATCTTTGTGCCGTCCGCGTTGAATGCTACACTTTGCAGACCGTAAACTTTTTCTTTGACGGATACTATGAGATTTCCGTTTTGTACGTTCCAGATTTGAATTTGCCCATCGTGCGCAATGGTTACGATTTTGGAATGGTCAAAATTAAACGCAACATCACGAACCCAATCCAAATGCTCATGAACTTGCATTACAAACTTTCGCTTCTCAACATCCCAAAACCTTACCTTGTGATCGTCGCCGCCCACCGCAAGCAGTTTACCCGTCCGATCAATATCAAGACACGAAATTACAGGAACGCGGTTTTTATTTTTTGTGTGTTCGTAGAGTTTGACAACTTCCGACGCTTCGGTTAGCTCGTTTGTCAAAGGTTTAGTTTCCGTTGTTGTTGCTGTCAATTGTGTATTATTGAGCAATGTTGCCGAACCGGACAAACCAAACGGAGATTCAAATTGATCCGCCGCATAACCCAACTTGCTCGCCGACAAAACAACAAAGAACAACCCCAAAACAACCGCCAACATAAAACCGCGTAAACATACAAAATCCATCATGAGCGTTAGGCTTCGTCCATGAATAACGCGAAGCAGTTTTTCATGGGCAAAAAACACCGCATGTATCGATTTCGTTATAACAAAAATTCTGTTTTGATTAGTTCTTTTTGGCATTAGTTTAATTTCATGATTAAAATTTACACCTTAGCCGCAATGGGCAAAAGGCTTCGTAACTGAACAACCACTTCGCGATACCGCGATTACGTGTTCAATTTCCATGCTCAAGTTACTTTAAAATTCACGGAGCTGAACACGCAATCGCAACAACGTGAAGCAGTTGTTCATGGGCAAAACCTACTGCCCATACCGGCTTCGGTAGGAATTTTAAAGCCAATTTGAGTGCGATAGAGAGTTGCCGCCAGACCAATCACGTTTTTTGCAACACAAAAGAAACCGGAAGCCCCGCGTCAATATCGGACAATTTAACCGAAATAATCAGTAAAATTGTAAAAAATTACCGACCTCAAATCCGGCTTTTGGTAAGTTTTTTTATCTTTTTGATCAATAATTTTGAGGGATAAAGAGGACATAAGAGACATAAAGGACAGAGCAGACGTTTGCTCAAGATCATCAACTGCTAGATCATCAATTGAATGTAGAGGCGACCCTTGCGGTCGCCCAATCGGTGTACGGTTTTACCTGTTCCTCGTGTCCCTTTTATTCTTTAAAAATCGGACAAAAAGATCAGGTATTCCCTGTACAATTATTTTTATTTTCTCAGCGCATCTATTAAGATTTCGAGTCCTTCTGTTGCGGTTTTTTCGTCGAGGTTCATTGGCGGTAGTAGTCTTAGTACGTTATTGTGTGTGCAATTTATCAGCAAGCCGTTGTCCATGCAGGCTTTTACGTATTGTGTGCCTTCGGCGGCTAACTCGATTCCAATCATTACACCACAACCGCGAATTTCTTGGATAAGATCCGTTTCGTTCTTAAATTCTTTAAGCGTAGAAATGAATAATTCGCCGATTTTAGTTGCGTTTTGTAGCAGGTTTTCTTTTTCGATCATATCAATAGTTGCAATTCCGGCGGCGGCGGCGATGGGATTTCCGCCGTAGGTTGAAGCGTGCATACCGGGGCGCAGACTTGGCGCAACTTCTCGCCTAGCAAGCATTGCCGCACCCGCCAACCCGCCGGCAACCGCTTTCGCCAACGTCATAATATCCGGCTCAACATTATAATATTGATACGCAAACCAATTGCCCGTCCTGCCGCAACCAGTTTGCACCTCGTCGAAAATCAACAGCAGTTTGTGCGAATCGCAAAGTTGACGCAACGTTTGCAGAAAACCTTCGGGCGGTGTTCGCACGCCGCCTTCGCCTTGAATTGGTTCAATCATAATTGCGGCGGTTTCGTCGTCGATTGCGTTTTGCACGGCGTTTATGTCTCCGTAAGGAACATACGTAAATCCGGCAAGCAATGGCTCAAGTCCCGTGTGGTATTTGGGTTGTGCGGTTGCGGACACTGCGCCCATTGTTCTGCCGTGAAAGCTGCCTTGAAACGTGATAATTTTGTATTTACCTTTTGGCGAGTGTAGGCGGACAAGTTTTATTGCCGCTTCGTTTGCTTCTGCGCCGCTGTTGCAGAAGAATGCCTGACCGCCAAAACTACGCTCGGATAATTTTTTCGCCCATTCACCTTGTTGTTCGGTGTACCAAGTATTTGGAACGTGAATTAGTCGGGCAACTTGTTTCTGGACGGCTTCGACAATTGGTTGCGGGCAATGTCCCAAAAGCCCGCATCCCCAACCCGGAAAAAAATCAATATAACGCCGTCCTTCCGCATCCCATACTTCCGCTTTTTCTCCGCGAACGATTGCGACGGGATAACGGGTATAGTTGCCGATGACGTATTTGTTGTAAGTAGAAATTATTTCTTGTGAACTTAACATTTTTTTAATTTTAAGGTTTGTAATATTTTAAGGTAATATTAGCTTCGGATGTTACGGAAAAGAAAAACACAGGGCGAAAATTTGATTTCATTACAACAAGTGAAATTCCATGTTGAGTACATTTTTCAATTAAAGGTGTTGTGATACTGATGTGTTCTATCACAAAAAGCGCCAATATTTTTTGAAAAGGCAATTTGGTTAGCGTTTTTTGAGATTCCGTATCTTCCAACAATAACTCGCCTTGTAACACACGCAATGACCGATGTTCAAGACAG